>DMKD01000230.1:2377-16118 GCA_003454605.1 Spirochaeta sp.
GATATTCCTGAAGCGCTTCCGGCGAAATACTTTCGGATCCCGAAGCAAGCATTTCAGAAAGCCCCAGCAAACCGCTGAACGGGCTTCGAAGATCATGGGAAGTGATGGAAAAAACGCGTTCAAGTGAATTATTAACCTGATTATAGGCTTCAATTAATTCTGCTTTAGTTAGATTCTGTAGTTCATCAGCATTCTTCATGGCTGCTCCTGCTTCATTATAAACGGAAACATTATCTGCGGAAAGAAATTAATTAGCTAGTGTTCGGTATCCCGGCCCTCAAGCATCCTTAAGGCATGAGCCAGCACCGGTTCGAGTATATCGATATTCTCAGAGACAGCCTTAGGGTTGCCAGGAAGGTTTACAATCAAACTGCCCTTCCTGATAACCGACCGCCCCCTCGAAAGAACTGAATAAGGGGTAATATCGTAACCCTTAAACCGCATCAGCTCGGCAAGTCCGGGCATCTCCCGTTCACCTACCGCAAGGGTTGCCTCCGGAGTATTATCACGCGGAGAAGCACCGGTTCCTCCGGATGTAACAATCAGGTTAATCCCCTGATCGCTGTGGCTGATAAGCTCTGTTTCAATTCGCTCCAGGTCATCAGGTATTATTTCAGTTCTTATAACCTTAAAACCAAGCGCTTCAAGCTTCTCCGCTGCAAGCGGTCCGGATTCATCTTCCCTTTGACCTGCAGCCCCCTTATCACTGATAGTAATAACCGATGCTGAGTATCTCTTATTTTTCAATTAATACATCCCCGCTTTTCCCGCCGGTTTTCTTAACAAGCCTGATATTATCAACAACCATGGTCTTCTCAACAGCCTTACACATATCATAAACAGTCAAAGCGGCAATACTAACCGCCTGCAGGGCTTCCATCTCTACACCGGTTTTGCCGGTTGAACGAACCTCTGCTTCAATTCTCACTCCGGGAAGTTCAGGATCTGTTTCAAGATCGACCTTCGCCCCGGTAACAATAATAGTATGGCAGAGCGGTATGAGATCAGGAACCTTTTTCGCAGCCATAATACCGGCTAGCCTTGCTGTCTGAAGAACATCACCTTTTTTATTGTTATCATCAAGTATAGTCTGCAGGGTATCAGGCTTCATTCTGACCACACCCCTTGCAATTGCCGTCCTTACCGTTTCATCCTTATTGCTGACATCAACCATTCTTGCCTTTCCCGCATTATCAACATGACTCAATTCCACATCAGCCTCCTATCTCATTCATACAGCGGCTTTCACTGTTAACCCGCGTAAAATCTCTATGCGATGCCGGCTTTCGAACTACCGCCTCAGCGATCAGCTTCTCCAGCTGTTCATGCCGGTCCAAATCACCGTCCCGCAGAGCAGGAATGAGATCCACCTCTTCATTTGAGAAAAGACAGGGCTTCAACTTTCCGTCGGCAGTAAGTCTTATCCGGTTACAGCTGCTGCAGAACGAATGGCTAACCGCTTCAATTATTCCGAGGCTGCCTGCATCACCATTGCGCCGCCAGTTTACTGCAGGTCCGCTGCCGCTTATCTTACAGGGCTCCATATCCGGATAATGCTCGAATATTTTTTCTCTTATATCATCAGATGAAATAAACTTTTCATCAAAGGTAAAGCTGCTGTCATTTACAGGCATAAACTCGATAAACCGGAGATTCAGCCCTCGCTGAAGCGCCCAGTCGGAGAGATCGATAATCTCATGGTCATTGAACCCGCGGATTACGACCGTATTAATTTTAATCGGAGTAAGACCCGCATCAGCTGCCGCAGTAATACCTGCAAATACTTTCTCTATATCTCCGAGACGAGTGATTGTTTTAAAGTTCTCAGCATCAAGAGTATCGATGCTGATGTTAACCCGGTCAAGCCCGGCATCCGCCAGAGGCTGTGCAAACTGCTCAAGTAGAATTGCATTTGTCGTCAATGATATATTATCAATGCCAGGGACTGATTTCAGGATACGGACAAGATCAACTACCCCCGGTCTTACGAGGGGCTCGCCTCCGGTAAGCCGAATCTTACTTACACCCAGATCTGCAGCAGCACGAACTACGGCCTCAATCTCCTCATAACGGAGGATTTCCGAGTGCTTCATCCTCTGTATACCTTCAGCAGGCATACAGTAGAGACAACGCAGGTTGCATCGGTCGGTTATGGAAATTCTAAGATAGTCTATTTTTCGATCATATGAATCATTCATCAGCATTACAGTAGAGAAGAATTTACTAAATTTCAATAGTATGATATACAATATCTTATGGAAGAAAACAATGAAAGTATGGAATTCTGGGAAGAGAAGAAACAGGAAACCGGAAAAGAGATTCTTTTTAAGAGTTTCGCAAGATTTATCGGCGAAACCGCAAAAGGAAGCAGTGAACTCAGCGGACTACTGTATGCCACCGAAGATCGGGTTTATTTTGAAGATTTCGAAAAATCTTCAATGCTCGACATGTTCATGAAGAAAAAAAGAAAATACGAAAAATATACGATGAATTTTCTTGTCCCCGAGGTTGAAAATATGCGCAAAGTAAGTGCATCGAGTGCCGCCGCATGTATTAACGGCGAACTGGATGATGCCAAACCACAGGGTGCGGTCATGGGACTATTCAATTCACCGGTATGGGAAATCAGATTCAAATCAGGAACCTCATATTTTTTTGAACTCTTCGAGCCCGCCGCACTTATTAAATTATTAGGTAATTAATGCACGAAGATACTGAACAGATTTTACTCACAGCAAAAAAAGCTGCAGCAGCAGCCTCTGAAATAATTATGGGGCTGCAGGATAAGGCAAAGATCGATGACAAGGGTATCAACAACCTCGTAACCGAAGCGGATGTTAAATCAGAGGAAGCTATCAGAAAAATCATCCTCGACAGCTTTCCCGAACATTCTATTCTGGGCGAAGAGGGCGGCGGAGACACAGATTTCGACGCTGATAACCTGTGGGTAATCGACCCTTTGGACGGCACAAACAACTATGCCCACGGCTTCCCCTTCTTTTCCGTTTCAATTGCATATTCTGAAAGGGGTAAGACTAAAGTCGGCCTGGTATTTGATCCTGTACGAAATGAAATATTTCATGCAATAAGCGGAAAGGGCGCATTTCTGAACGAAATCCCTATCAGCGTAACAGATAACAAACTGACACAGGCACTTGTTATCACCGGTTTTTATTACGATCGCGGTGACATAATGCGCAGTACCCTGGCAATGCTACAGAGGCTGTTTGAGAACAATATACGCGGAGTGAGGCGGACTGGCAGCGCAGCACTTGATTTCAGCTATGTAGCCGCTGGACGAGCCGATGCATATGTTGAGTATATGCTTTCCCCATGGGATTTTGCCGCGGGCATGCTTATTCTCACCGAAGCAGGGGGAGACTGCAGGCAGGCAGATGGAAAGCCACTGACACTGAAATCAAATACATTAGCCGTCAGCAACGGCGCTTTCACCGATGAATTGCTTAAGCTTGTTCGATATCCTCTAGAGAGTTAGCACATGGGCGTCCTGGGGGAATTTCTGATAATAGCGGCTGCCGCATTCGCCGGCAGTATTCTTGCGCAGATCCCGGGCTTCCCCCTCCCCTCTGCAGTAGCGGGAATGCTCCTCATGCTGATTCTGCTGCTCAGCGGAATTATCAAGCTTGAACGGGTCCGCAGGGCTGCCGATTTCTTCCTCAAGTTTTTACCGCTTTTTTTCATTCCTTTAATTGTAAATCTGCTGAAAGAGGGTGAAGTTCTCTCAGAATACGGACTGGAAATCATAGCGATTATAAGCATTACAACTGTAATCACGCTGGCAGTCACCGGTCTTACTGCAAAACTTCTGCTAAAGCTTATAGGACGAGGAAATAAGGCCCATGATTAATACGATAGTTGGAAATCCGCTTTTCGGTATATGCTTCACCCTCATTGCCTACGCAGCCGGTTTAAAGCTTTACATGCGTTTCAGGATATCAGTTCTTCATCCGGTCCTGACTGCATCGGTAGTAATTATTGCGGCTATCCTTATCTTCGACATCCCCCTCGGAGATTACCAGAACGGCGGTTCGATAATTTCTTTCATGCTGGGACCTGCCACTGTGGCACTTGCAGTTCCTCTATACAGGCAGTTTCATGTTCTTAAGACCCATGTAGTCGTAATACTGATATCAATCACCATCGGCGCCGTTATATCTATCATCTCATCTATTTTTCTGGCCCGCGCATTCGGACTTCCCGATGAACTTGTAATTTCTATAGCCCCTAAATCAATTACGACCCCTATTGCCATCGAGGTATCTGAACGACTCGGCGGATTGCCGTCGATAACAGCCCTTGCAGTAATCTTTACCGGTATAATCGGTGCGATAATCGGACCATGGATACTTAAATTTCTGAGGGTTAATAATCCTGCAGCAAAGGGTCTCGCGATGGGAACATCATCTCACGCCATAGGAACTTCAAGAGCCCTCGAGATGGGTGAAACTGAAGGTGCAGTAAGCAGTCTGTCTATTGGTCTGGCAGGTATAATCACCGCCGTAGCAGCACCCTTTATTATCTCAGCGATATTATAATCTATAAAATAAAACCGCCGTCTTAGCAGGCGGCGGCCAGTTTGGGGAACTGTTGAGAAGACTCTTTGAGCCTTCCCTTTATATTTTTAGAGTACTAAATACGTACTCCAATAAACAATGTAGGATACAGCTCTACGCTGCCGTAACTGCCTGATGCTAGTATTGGTTCAATAGCATAAGATGCAGCTGATGTCTCACCTATCTCTATAGAATTACCATCAAATTCTCCCATAATACTGCAGTCAAGATTCACTCCGGCAAAGACTGAGAGAAAATCAAAGAATTCTATGCCGGCGGATATTCTTGCGGCAGGAAAGATATCTGCACCGCCAAAGAAAATGTTCTGAACATTGGCCAATGCATCACCCTGACCTGACTGATAGGCCTTCGCATACAGATCGACGTCGATGAAAAACATATCATTGCTGAGTTCGAGCCCCATACCCAGACCCACCGTAGCTGCATCAGTCCAGTTTTCAGAGAAACCGGCAGTAACGAAGGAATAAACAGTTGATGTGCCAAGCTGGTAACCGAAGTTTACCATTGCATTATCGCCGTACCAGACAGAGGCATCTCTCAGACCGTCACCACTTATGTTGATGAGCCCGATAGGTATACCATGCAGTTCGTCACTGATATTTATAAGTCCTACCTGCACACCTGTTACTATACCGCCGAAATTCAGTAGGCCAACCTGTCCACCCTTCACCTCATCAGCAATATTCAGGATTCCCGCGGCCTGCAGTCCGAAGACATTTCCGGCCGTATTGAAAATTCCGGATACCTGACTGCCGAATACCTCACCCTCGGCAACATTGAAGATGCCGGTACACTGAAGTCCGTGGACAGAATTTTCAGAAACATTGAAGATTCCGCTCATCTGTAAAAATGAAACATCAGCAGCAGAATTCCATATACCTGAAACCTGAGCGCCCTCGACCTCACCATCTGCAGAACACCAGATGCCTGCAATCTGTGCGCCGTTCACATCACCGTCAGCGGCCGTATATATTCCCGCCACCTGTACACCGTTAAGGGCTCCGTTCACATTTGCCCCGACAGCACCTATCTGGATACCGTCAAGATGATTTGCGTTTGGAACTATACCTAAACTCAAACCCTTGTCTCCATCAATCGGGAGGGGTTTTCGCTCTGCTTCCTCATCGATTTTAACACCGGCAGCTGCTTCCGGGCTCTCGGGAGTAAACTTCACCGAACCGTTNNCATAGTATTCAGACTGCTCTGCCATCCCCGCGGCTTCGAGAGCGCGCTTTCTAGCCCGCTCAGCAATAACATCAAGCTCAGCAGCCGTATCGTTTATCGTTCGTTCAGCTTCCGCAGGTTTATCTACAGTCCTGCCGTCATCAGTTGCGACATGGGTTCCGCCGCGCGTCTGATTGATTGAGCGGGGCACGGGATAAAACTCGTCACGCATGACAAGGATCTTGGAACCGCCGGTAAGAAAAAGATCGGCTGAAAGCAGCTGGCTCCCGTCGTCGAGGATCATTGAATAGCGTCCCGGCCCTATTGAGATGGCAAGGGGTGTTCCCTCGATCTTTTTAACCTCTACGATAAGACGTCCGGCACTGTCACGGACAAAGATCCGTCCGCGCAGATTCTCTTCGAACATTATCTGCTCGGAGACGGAGCGCAGGTCGGTAAGCACCAGGTCGCCTGTACCGGCAAGCTGGATGTCGTAGCTGGGGTGTTGAGGCCCCGCGAGAGTGTCTTCGGTGCGGGCAAGGGTTTCGGCCGATGCATAGGAATATGCTTCATTGAGCGAAACCGTTCCGTCAAGGGTAGAATCAGCCGCGCCGCGGAGCGCTGTTACGAAATAATGGGTAAAGAATGAGGCCTCCAGGTCATCAGACTCCTGTGCAGCCTCATCTTCCGAACTCGAGGTTAAAAAGGCATGCCCTGATGCGTCAACCGAATCATCAGAAAGAAAAGGTGAACGTCTGACTCCGCCCTTCATCCTTGTGAATGCTCCTGATGAACAGGAGTCCAGAACGGCTATATTTACATCGGCATCAACCGAATCTATCGCGTTTTTCAGATCTGCATATTTATAAACCGAATCACCCAGCATGAGACCTTCTTCATCGGAATGTCCGGAATAGTAGAAGAAAAACTCCGATCGTTTTGAAGTATCGGCATTTATGCTCTTCCTGATTTCACTGATGGTATGCTTCACCATCACCGGAGACGGATCGGTAAGGATTACGCTGTCGGTAGGCATGACACCCCCAAGCTGCTGCATAACCTCGGATACGGTTCTCGCGTCGGTAACTGCATATGAAAGGGTCACACGTTCCCGCCCTCCGTAGTTTGAACCGATATAGAGAGCGTATCTCCTCATGACTGTATCCTGGGCGGATACATCCATTACTGTCAGCAGAAGCATCATTGTTATTAAAAAAATCAAACCTATCTGCATGATTAGACTTTTTCTTGTTTTCATTGTCTCTTTCATTACTCAGCCCCCTTCTTCAGAAGGATCGTTGCCTGGTAGTAGCTGTCGGAAATCTCAAGGAATTCCCGCCTTGCCGACTTTCCCCTTGATGCCAGTTCATATGCAGCATCAAGCACTTCATCAACATCAAAACCGCTTCCGCCTGTGATAAAGAAAAACCTCTCAAAATCGGGCGCATCATCAAGTTCATAGGCATATGGAAGCAGAATGGCTCCGTTATTATCCAGCTCGGCTGCAACTCCGCTATATGTCGGGAAATGCAGTGTTACCGTACCGCGTCCGTCTATTGAAAATATCACACCATACTTAAAACTTCCGGCAATATACTCGATTTGCAGCAGATCTTTTTCTGCAGCAGCATCACGATTTGCGAGGATTTCAGCGGCGTCACCTGTTCTTCGGTAAATTTTCAAGGACGGCTTCAATCCCTTGATGCGTTCTGTTGCCAGCCCCTGTGAGGCTTCAACCAGATTTCCTGTGTTTGTTGCGGGTGTATTGAATGTGAAGCCGAGAACAATCACCAGAACGGCTGCTGCGGCTATCGCCGAGTATCTGAGAGCCTTAAAGAGAGGGAATGCATGTACATTGCTCCCCTTATCATCGGCTTTTTCAATTTCGGGCAGTCTCGCTTCTATAGAACGGGCAAAATCAGCAGGTTTATACATCTCCAATATTTCAGCATCTGATGCTTCAAGCTTCTCAATCTCATTCTCAAGTTCATTCCTGTCCGCATATGCTTCTTCGAGCATCCGCATCTCTTCTTCTGTAATTTCACCCAATCTGTATTTTTCAAGTAGAATGTTTCCGGGTTTCATAGATTACTCCTCCTTAAAGGCCAGCCCCCGCTCCCTAAGGCCTCTCAGCCTCTTTCGGACTCCGGAAACCGACATTTCCATCATGTTCGCGGTCTGCTCAAGCGTATAACCGTCAACATAATGCAGAACAGCCATTGTTTTTGTTGTTTCCTTCTCACTAGAAAACAGCTGTTCCAGGAAATGCCCTGTAAGGACGACTTCTTCATGATCTCTGAACCCGTGCTCAAAACCTGCTATAGTTTCAAGCATCTCGTTTCCGTCATTAACAAAACGGCCGAGGTTTTTCCGCAGTTCATTCAGACAGATGTTCGTTGCAATCGTATAGAGCAGACTCGAAGGTGCTCGATCGTCAAGAACATCGGATTTCTGCAGAACCTTTACAAATACTTCCTGCATCGCGTCACAGGCCTGCTCTTCATTCTTCATGAGAGCCCGGCAGCGACGCAGTACCATCGGTCCGTATTTGGTGTAAAACTGTTCGACATTAATCTTCAAGAAATCCGTCCCTTTCCATTGTCTATCTATTTAACACGGCCAAGGAGATTATGTGTTACCTGATAATAACATTTTTCCTTTCATTTTGCATGCACTGAATTGTACAGGATGATGGATGCTTCAGATGAAACACCCAATAACATTAAGGCTATTTGAGTTTCTTGAACTTTCCGCTTTTTACTTCCTTGGCAGATAATCTTACACCTGAGGCTTTAACGCCCTTAATAAGATAATCTGAAACTATGAAACTTTCATTAAGGACCTTGAGCCGCGGCTTGGGTTTATATGTAAGCTCTACAGATTCACTCGTTTTTACGGATATTTTCATTATCTGACAACCCTCGGGGATTAACTCATAGGATTTATCCAGGATGAATTTTTCAATTTTACAGCGTTTAAGATGAGCAAACCCTGTTTTTGTATTCCTATAGAGGATGTTGAATACCCTTTCGGCCATCTCATCCTTGTCAGCAAGTCCGCAAAAGAGCATCCCCTTATCAACAAAAAGTTTGTCGGGAGCATCTACCACCGAGTAGACCCCGCTCCTGCGGATAATCAGAATCCTGTCATAGCTTGAAACATTGAAGAGAGCCTTGCCCGTTTTTACATCATGACCAAGATAGCCTGTTTTCTCGTCGTAGCATAGAGACAGGTTACGCTGAGCGGCTTCCCTTACATCGACCTTATCGAAGGAAAATATCTCGGTCTTCCTCTGCTGCTCATCGGTTACTCCCTCCAGCAGAATATCGAGAAACGATACTGCATAACTTACGATGTTTTTCAGATGGTGCCAAACCTTCTTCAGTCTGTCGTTGAGCTGCTGCATCTCTTCCTTTGCCTTGTTAATGTCATAGATGGATATACGGCGGATGGGGATTTTCAGCAGACGCTCAACATCCTCTTCGGTTACCTCGCGTTTTATCTCTTTCGCAAAGGGCTCAAAACCCTTAATGACGGTATCAATAACTGCCTTTTTGGTCTTCATCAGCTCAATACGCTTATAGATACGCTCTTCGATAAAGATTCGCTCAAGAGTTCGGGCATGAATCTTGTCTTTGAGACCCCGCTCTTCAAGCTTAAGCTCATCAGTCAAAACTTCGACTATCTGACCGGCATAATACTGAATTACCTCCGTAACAGTCATTTGAGTAGGGAGGCCGTCTTTTATAACAAGCAGATTAACCGATATCGAGACCTCACAGTCAGTGAAGGCGTAGAGTGAATCAACTACCTCGTGGGTGTAGGCCCCGCGGGCGAGCTTAATTTCGATTTCAGCCTTCTCGGTTGTGTAATCGGTAATTCCCGAAACCTTTATCTTACTGCGGCGGGCAGCATTTTCAATCGAGTTCATGAGGCTCTCGGTTGTTGTACCGAACGGGATCTCACGGATTACTATCTTCTTTGGATCCTTCGTGTCAAGCTTTGCGCGGACCAGGACCTTTCCGTTACCGTCGGCATATTCACTGACATCAACCAAACCACCGGTTGGAAAATCAGGGTATAATTCAAACGGTTCACTATGAAGGCATGATTTCATCGCGGAAAGTACTTCTTCATAATTATGCGGAAGGGTTTTAGTCGCCATACCAACGGCTATTCCTTCACCACCCTGAATAAGTATTACCGGAATCTTGGAACGAAAAGCCACGGGCTCACGGTTTCTTCCGTCATAGGAATCAATGTACTCAGTAATATCGGGGTTATAAAGAACCTTCTTTGCAAGAGCAAGACTGCGGCACTCAATGTATCTCGAAGCAGATGCAGGATCGCCGGTGAGAATATTACCGAAGTTTCCCTGTTTTTCTATAAACAGGTCTTTATTTGCGAGTACGACAAGCGCTGAATAAATGGATGCATCACCATGGGGGTGATACTTCATGCAGGCTCCGACAATATTGGCGACCTTATGAAATTTTCCGTCGTCGGCCTCGAATAATGTATGAAGTATTCGCCGCTGAACCGGTTTTAGCCCGTCTTCAATATCGGGTATTGCACGGTCTTTAATAACATATGAGGCGTATTCTAAAAAATTACTGTTAAATATCGTTTTCGCATAAGACATTAGATAAGATTCTCCATAATAAAACCGCGTCGGGCCGGGGTGTTTTTACCCATAAAGAACTCAAGGGTTTCGGGAATGTCTTTAATCGATCTTACACTGACCTTTACCAATCTGATATCTTCTCCGATAAACTGCCCGAATTCCTTTGGAGATATCTCACCGAGTCCCTTAAATCGGGTAATTTCAGCACTGCTTATTTCATCAGAAGCTTCATCACGCTCTTTGTTGCTGTAGCAGTACTTTGTCACCTTCTTATTACGGACCCTGAACAGGGGAGTCTCGAGGATGTAAACCCTTCCGGCGGTAACGAGCTCTTCAAAATAGGTAAGAAAGAATGTCATCAGCAGATTTCTGATGTGAAAACCGTCATAGTCGGCATCGGTAGCTATTATGAGCTTACCATAGCGCAGATTTTCAATATCGTTCTCGATCCCGAGGGCCATCATTAGATTAAACAGCTCCTCATTCTTGTAGATTGCAGCCTTTGTTTTTCCGAAGACATTGAAAGGCTTACCGCGCAAACTGAATACAGCCTGCCTGTATACGTCGCGGGAAGAGACTATTGATCCTGAAGCCGACATACCCTCAGTGATGAAGATCATCGAGTCATCGCCCTTCTTATCACCGAGATGATATTTACAGTCTTTCAGGTTCGGAATCTTCAGAGCCACCTTCTTGGCCGCTTCACGTGCTTCTTTCTTAACAGCGTTCAGCTCCTTGCGAAGTTTCTCATTATTAATAATTTTGCTTTCGAGCTTCTTGGCCGCTTCCTGATTCTTATGCAGATAATCAACAACACCTGACTTCACCTCGTTAACGAGCCAGCCGCGCACCTCGGTATTGCCGAGCTTATTCTTTGTCTGGCTTTCGAAAACAGGATTCTGGAGCTTTATAGCGACAGCCCCTGCGAGGCCGTCGCGGGCATCAACACCTGAATAGTTCTTCTTGTAAAACTCGTTCACACCCTTAAGAAAACCTTCCCGAAATGCAGACTGGTGTGTTCCTCCGTCGGATGTGTACTGACCGTTTACAAATGAAAAATAATTTTCACCGTAGGTATTTGTGTGAGCAAAAGCAAACTCAAGTTTCTCGCTCCGGTGGTAGCCGATATCGTAGATCGTCGTCTCACCGACCTCGGAATCAAGAAGATCAAGAAGACCGTTCTTCGACTCATATTTCTGCTTATTCAGATAGAGGGTAAGACCGCTGTTGAGATATGCATAGTTCCATATACGCTGGTCGATAAACTCAAAGTTATAGTTGTATTCATTAAAGATTTCCGTGTCAGGAATGAACTCGACATAGGTTCCGTCAGCCTCTTTGTCCGTCTTACCCTGCCTTTTCTTTTTCAGGATCCCGCGCTCAAATATTGCTTCAAAGTACTTGCCTTCACGAAAAGAGACAACACGAAAGTACTCGGAGAGTGCATTAACCGCCTTTGTACCGACACCATTAAGACCCACAGAAAACTGAAACACGTCATCATTATATTTTGCACCGGTATTTATTATTGAAACACAGTCGATTACCTTTCCAAGTGGAATTCCGCGGCCGTAGTCCCGGATTTTAACCTTGTTATCCTCAACCTTGACGATAATCTTTGAGCCGTTTCCCATTATAAATTCATCAATTGAGTTATCTACTACTTCTTTAAGAAGGATGTATATTCCGTCATCAAGGTTTGAACCGTCTCCAAGGCGACCGATGTACATCCCGGTTCTCAGACGGATATGCTCGAGTGAGCTGAGCGTTTTTATCTTACTTTCATCATAAGCGGTATTTTTTGCTTTTGCCATTGAGTATTTTAAATCTCCCCCAGTTTGTCTATTATTTTATCACTTTTAAGGTGAGGATTCAAGGAAGTAATAAATAGACACTTTTTTCATGAAGGGCCATAGGAGTATAACCGGATTATTAATAAAACAACGAAGATTGGCACAGCTGCTTTCAGGCATTACCGTTTTTATATCTATCTCATATCTTGGAATCAGGTTATGGTGGGTGCTTGCAGCAGGCACTGTTACGGGCATAATTTTCGGTAAGGTTTTTTGCCGATGGCTCTGCCCAATCGGGTTTCTTATGGAACTGGTTACAGGACTAGGCGGTAGTGACAGCAAATTCCAGCAACTTTACCAGTATCACAAACTTGGATGTCCGATAGCCTGGATTTCAGGAATTCTGAACAAGGTTTCCATATTCAAAGTCAGGCTTGATAAAGAATCATGCAATAATTGCGGACTCTGTGACAAAGCATGTTATATTTCCACCCTGGATGCCGAAAAGTTTAGTCTGTTTAAAAAAGATCTGCATCAACCCGACAAAGCCTTCACATGTTCTAAATGCCTGGCTTTTGTAGAGGCCTGCCCTTCCGGCAGCCTCCACTATAGTACCCGGTAAAAATATCAATACAAACCCTAATACGTAATTTGTTGCTGCAAGCTCTTCAAATCTGCCGTACTCAGCCCTGCTTCAACGGATATCCGGCTTTATCAAGAACGGCAACGATCTGATCTTCGGCCGATTTAAGAAAATCCGGGCTCAGGGTTTTTTCTCGATCAAGCAGCCAGGAACGCAAAGTAACCGTCTTCTGGGTCTCGGACAGCGGATAAACATCCACAATCCTTGTATCCTCAAGCTCTTTGAGCTTCAGCTTGCGCAATACTCCAAGCACATCGGCAGCCGGAACATCGGTATCAGCGACGACAGTACAGTCAAAGGTTGAACCCGGGAATTTCGGAAGCGGCTTGTATTTTGTCTTATCCTTAATCGGTCTGTCCATGAAGTCGGTAATATCGAGCATTGCCATAACAAGATTGCCTTTAATCTTGAAATTACGGCAGATCAACGGATGAATAGTACCAATGAACCCGCAGCTCTTTCCCATTACCCTGATATCAAGAAACTCATTGGGATGACGTCCGACCCAGTCTGATGCAATTAAAGGATTCGCAAACTTCGGATTCGGAGGCTGAATCTGGGCATTGAGATTCAGGCTCTCAAGCAGATCTCCCATCAGATTAAGGACCTCCATAAACGGAGATTCGCTTTTGTCATAGAAAATAACCCCCAGCTGATGCCGGTCTTCACTGAATTCATTTTCGCATTCGATATAGCTTCGACCAACCTCAAAGAGTCGGTATTTCGAATGATACTTTTGATTCAGTGCAGCCTTCTCGAGCAGCGACGGAACAAGCGAGGGCCGCATTCGGTCGGTTTCAGGACTGAGTGCGTTTGCCAGCACGAGATTCTCATTCATAACATCCCAGCCGGCCTGCTGAAGCAGTTTGGCTCCTGTGAAAGGATAGGTGTATATCTCTAGAGCGCGTCCGCGGTATACCAT
>DMKD01000330.1 GCA_003454605.1 Spirochaeta sp.
GGCTTCAGTTCATCGCCTTCGACCGGAAGAGGTTTATCTTCCTCGGGCAGCCATGAATCAGCCGGTATGGATGTACAGCCGGAGAACAGAATCAGCAGTATGAATATAGAAAATATGGATATACGGATAAGGTCCGTCCTCTTCATCAGATCCAGTTTATCTGGATTTTTGTGTATATCAGTTCCAGTTCTTTTCTGATATCTTCAGGGAAATCCAGGTAAAGAGCCTCTTCTATTACAGATTTCGCGTCTTCATACTGTTTTGCATTGAGGTGAGAGTATGTCAGAGCATAGAGGGTGCGGTAATCATAGGGGTTTAAATCATATGATTTCATTATGTATGAATGAGATTCATCGGGCTTATTCTGAATCCCGTAGAGAACGCCGATGTTTCTAAGCACAGAGGGGCTTTCGCCGGAGAGGTCTTCAGCCCTCAGAAGATATTCCTCTGCCTGAGTAAGATCACCCTTTTTAAACCATGCGCAGCCCAGGGCCTCCCAGGCTTCGGCGTTGTCCTTATGTTTTCGAATATAATAATCCAGGGTTTTGATAGCTTTTTCGTTTTCACCGGTTTCGGTAAGCACTATGCCCATGTAGCAGACGGCTCTGTCGTTATCCGGCTCATCAAGAAGTATTGTAGAGAGGATCTTCTTTGCTTCTCTCAGGTAGCCGGTTAGAATTAAGTTTTCTGCTATGTCTATCGCGTTCGCATTCATCGATTGAAACCTCACTTGCTCTCAATCAAATTTCGGCTATAACTAATATAATATTGAGTCAGGAAAAAACCAAAGTTCAGCAAAATTGCCGGCTTTTAACCTTGAGAGGCTCCTTTATAGCCGAGGCCGATGATATAGGTCTCAAATGATTCACGCCGGCAGGCTTTTGGTTTGAATATCTTTGCTGTTTCAAAGATGTCGGCAAGCATGCCTACAAGCTCTTTCTCATCTCCGCCCTGGAAGATCTTAATTGCCAGATTTCCGCCTTTTACAAGCATTTTATCGGCTATCCCGATTATTCCACTCGCAAGAGTGAATGAGCGACCGGAATCAACTGTCCGGTTTCCGGTTGTGGCAGGAGCTGCGTCGCTGATGACGGCGTTATACGGGCCTTTCTCAAGCAGCTGTTTTTGGCTGCTGTCTTCAAAAAAATCACCCTTCACGAAAAACAGGCGGGCGTCATTCTTGCTGATTGTGAGGTCCTTGAGATCGATTGCGGCTACAAGACTGTCTTTTGCCGTTTTCCGTAGACAGTAGAGGGTCCATGAGCCGGGAGCGGCTCCGATATCAAGAATTTTGCTGTTGTGCTTGAAAATTTTGAACTTGCTGTTCAGCTCTTCAAGCTTATAGACTGAGCGGGCGGGGTAGCCTTCCTTCTTCGCCCGCAGCGAGTAATGATCTAGTTCACTTCTTTTTGAGGATCTTTGCCTGGACATATTGACGTAACTCCCTTCTTTATGGTTTCTAGTAAGCCATGGATAAATATTATATGGAAATCCTTGAAAAGGTTGAAGGGGTCATTCCCCGCGCTCTTCCCGCGACGGCGGATAAGGGCTGGCTTGCAAGAGCAGCAGGTCCGACCAGGAGCAAGGTGACCGATGATTCAATAAATGTAATCAACCAGCCGGCTATAGAGCTGATAAACCGCGGCGGTAAACGCTGGAGACCGGTAACTATGGTGCTCTGCTGCAATCTTGCAGGCGGCAGTATTGAAGAGGCGCTTACCCTGTCTCCGCTCGTTGAGTTTCCTCATAACGGAAGCCTCATTGTCGATGATATTGAGGATGAATCAGAACTCAGGCGCGGTAAACCCGCAGTTCATAAGATCTTCGGCGAGGATCTGGCTATTAATACCGGCAATCTACTCTATTTCCTTCCCACCTTTCTGATTGATGAAAGCGATTTTGAGGATGAGCTGAAATTAAGACTCTACCGGTACTATAATGTTAATCTGCGTCGGCTGCACTTCGGTCAGGGGCTTGATATCCAGTGGCATAACAATCACGAGTTTTATCCCGGTGTCGAAGAGTATATGCAGATGTGCAGGTTCAAGACCGGCTCACTCTCAAGGCTTGCTGCGCAATGCGGTTTTGCGATCGGCGGTACTGATCCCAATACCTGCCTGACCCTCGGTGATGTTTTTGAGGAAATCGGAGCAGCTTTTCAGATAATTGATGATGTTACAAACCTGACAACGGGCATCCCGGGCAAAAATCGCGGTGACGACATCGTGGAGGGGAAGAAGAGCCTGCCTGTGATATTTCATGCAATGGCTGATCCCGACTCTATCCCCGAGCTGGCCGGTTATTTTGACAAGGCTGCCGAACTCGGTGCGGAAGCCGGAGCTGATGAAATAGAAAAGGCTATAAAGCTGCTTGATTCATCGGGCAGTATTGAGCGTGCTCAGAACAGAGCATTTGAAATGATCCGGGGCGCGAAAGGGATGATAGTGAAGTCGTTTCAGGCCTCGGTCGCTCTCGATGCTCTAATCTCAATGTTCGACGGTTTTCTACCTGAAGAAATGAAATAATCCGCGATTCGAAGTTTAATCCCAGAGCCCGTATGCACGCATCTTTTTAGTTGCGGCTTCGGCCCATCCGCGGTTCGCTGCGGGGCTCGCGGGGCTTGGGTGAAGAACTGTTCCGGATTTAACCTTTCCCGATTCAACATCGGTCTTCAAGGCTGCATTTATCCTCTGTTCGGCAAATTTACCTATTCCAAGAACCCACTCAGCCTCAAGAATTTCCGCTGTAGCCCGCAGATGACTATCACAGGCTTCAAACAGCCGCTCCTGCTGTTCCTTCGGCAGTTTGTCGGGGGTAAAGTTTTTTCCGGATTCAGTCATGAAGCTGATCGGGCAGTAGTTGGCGACATAATGATCGGCATAGAAGCTCTCAGGCTTGCCGAATCTGTCAGCCATCAAGCCCCAGAACCGTCGGCCGCTCACCTCGCTGCGGCTGCAGTCGAAACCTTCAATAATGCGTTTCGGATGCTCGAGCGCCGGTTTGCCAACCTCGGTTTTTATCCCCAGCCAGCCGGTGACAGCAGCAATTTCGCCGAAGGGAACCCCGGTCTGGGCCATTCCCCAGGGCCCTGGATTCATTCCCATAAAAATGATCTTCTTTGGACCACTGCCTGCTTTTTCCAGGTAGAGGGCGTGAGCGTCCCAGGCGTATTCAAGGGGGTTATAGATGTGTGTTATCTCATCGGTAAATTTCAGTTTAGATACCGCTTCCGATAGAACCCGGGCCGCGGATTTCAATTGTTCAGCTTTGTTCATAATATTTTTTTAAATTCGGTTACAAGCTCTTCAAGTCGCTGCAGATTATATGGAAGGGTGTATGAGAACAGGTTTCTCATCACAAGATCATCTTTTGATTCGGAAGAATTCTGATAGAAGCCTGAAATCTTTAATTTATCCCGAAGAGCAGGCAGAATATAGCGTTTTGAAGTCAGGATAACTTCTTCGAGAGCCTCAATACCGTCAAAGAATACAATAGATTCGGTGTTATAGACGGATTGAATCTCGAGCATGCTATGTATACAGCGCAGCTTCGACTGATCGAAGGCATTCTGCTCAAGCAGTGATACAAATCGGTAATTGTCAAAGTGACCATAATAAAGTTCTCGAAGCTCGTCGATTATCCTGCTTGATATATCGGCCTGAGCCGGTGAGGTCATAAAACTGTCTGTCAATGTCTGCTGATAATACATCATTATATTAATCGGATGTTCGGGGAACAGGGTTGAGTGAATTCGATTTAAATGAGCGACGCTGTATAGCTTGTTAATTTTCTATTCTGAGCCTTCAAGTTCTATCAAAGAATCTTCATAGAAATCCTCAACTGCCCACATCATCCGGTAATCGGGATAGTTTATCATCAGCTCTTCACATAGGACGAGACTGGTTTCATATTCAGCCTCAAAGTAGACTACAAGCAGTTCCTGGTAGATCAGCTCAGGCAGGAATGGATCGTCTGGCCATTTTTCACGTGCCTGCTGTGCAATGCTGACTA
>DMKD01000185.1 GCA_003454605.1 Spirochaeta sp.
CCGGCTGAGGCGAGACCTGCTGCCGCGTCTATCGCTTCAGAGGATGTATCGGGTCCTATACTGTCGAATACGATGGAGGAGATTCCTCTGGACTCGAGAATTTCTTCTATTCTTTTATGCAGACCGGCATCGGAGACCCCGGTACTGGTAACGATCAGGGCCCTGCGGCCGCATTCTACAGCCTCTTCACCCAAGCGGCCGAATGAGTCAAAACCCATGTAGGTTTTTACTGGAACATCAAAAACAACCTGCTGCATATAGCCTCCAATCAACCCCGCCATGGACGGCGGTAAACGCAATGAAGTTTATAATGAATTATAAACTTCAGGATAAAATTAAACACGGATGTTTAATTTTATCACCTCCCCGAAAAAAAAAGCAGAAAGCGCTGTTTAACACTTTCTGCCTGTAAATTCTAATTAATCATCCTATGAAAGGCCGAAGACATCCATTATTCGGTCCGCGACTTCACCTATCTTGCTGTCGATATAGTCAGGATCCTGCAGTTTCTGCTTTACCTCTTCAACCCTGTCCATTCTGATATCCGGAGCTGCCTTTACAATCTCAGTAGCTCTGTAGATCTCAGCGAGATTTTTTGCCTCATCGGACACAGAGATTGTGTCTTTAGCATCGGATTTAACAGTCTTATCTGTTTTTTCCGTTTTATTAAGTTTTGATAATGGATCAATTGGTCCAAGTCTATCTATTGTCATTTCAGAACCTGCCTTCTAATATAAATATCGGCACTCCTTACGTTATATTTTAACCCTTTTTCTTCCCGGAAACAAGTACAGAAAACTCTCCTTTGACCTTTTCTCGGCCGTTTAGGAGCTCAAGCACCTCATTTACCGGTCCTTCAAGGAATTCCTCATGAATTTTCGTCATTTCACGTCCAACAAGGACTCCCCGCTCAGGAAATAGATCGGCAATATCAGTCAAAAGCTTGATGATTCTAAATGGAGATTCATAAATAATCACAGCTTCGGGCCGCTCAAGCAGTTCCCGCAGGCGTTTTCTCCGCCGGCCGGGTTTCGGGGACATAAATCCTTCGAATGTTACAGATTTATCCGGAAAGGCCCCTACACTCACAAGTGAGGCAAAGGCTGAAGGACCCGGTATGGGAGTAACCTCAAAACCGGCATCTCTAATAGCCCTGACAAGCCTGCCGCCCGGATCACTGAGGCCCGGTGTACCGGCGTCAGAGGCATATGCCACATCAAGACCTTCTTCAAGCATCGATATTATCCGCTCGGCAGCTTTTTCCTCATTGGCGGAACGGCAGCTTATGAGTTTCTTGCTGATTGAGTATGCATTCAGAAGTTTCAGCGTATGCCGGGTGTCTTCACATGCGATAACATCAACCTCCTTGAGGGTATCGAGTGCCCGCAGGGTGATATCTTTCAGATTGCCTATAGGTGTTGCTACTATATAAAGACAGCCGGATTCTTTCATGGTGAAAGTGTCACCCTGATTTAATGAAATGTCAACCCGATTACATATTGACCGATAATAACAGCATGAATGATGTAAATGGACTCCATATAGCTGTACTCATTGTTTCAGGACTCATAATTCTGCTGATTCTTTACTATCTCCTTCGCAGCAAACCAGAACATGCAGGCTCCAGCAAACGTCGGAAATCCGGGAAGAATGAACCCGAAGAATCGACAAAGCCCTGTCCGCTCTGCGGCGAACCGCTCAAGCGGGGCCAGACCGTTCATTCAGTTCTCTACCCGGGTAAACCCGACAGCCTGATGGAAATATACGGATGCCCATTCTGTGAAAAACCAGGCTCGAAAAACAAACGGACATGCCCCGTCTGCAAAAAAGAGATGGCCGATGACAGTATTCTGATTGCAAGGGTGTTCGAAAAACCAGGGAAAAAACATGTGCACGTGCTCGGCTGCAGCGGTTGTTACAGCGGAAGGACCGGTATCAGTAAGACTATTTGATTATTTTACGGATCATCTTGCCCACAAGGCCTGAATTCTTTCTGGTAACTTCTCTGCCGACTTCCCTGGAAACCTGTTTTTTAACAGCTCTGAAAAGCTTTTCTGCCGAAAGTTCCCCCTTGAGCGCGCCGCCGAAGGACTCCGAACGCTGCTCGGCTGAACCGTTACCGGCTAATTCAGCAGACGTCCAGGTTGTAAGGGTCTTCCAGGTTTCAGTTCGGGAAAGGTAAGAGGTGAAAATATCTTTTATTGTTTCATCAGATAAACTTGGAGCCGAGTTATAATGACCGGAGCCGCCCTGATATTCAGTAATAAAGCCTGTATCAGACACTGCACATTGTATGTAATTGTCCCCGTCACCAAGAATTAAAAAATCATTACTACCGCCTAATCCGGCAAGACTGTTTTCGAGCTGTTCAACGGTCGTATTCTGGATATTGATCCCGGAGGCCGTTTCAACGAAATGCAAAACAGCTTTTTCAGTTTGTACTTTTTTCGCCGCGGCAGTATTTTCAACCTACGCGGGCGGTTTCTCCAAGGAAATCCACACATCATTCAAGGCCTGGTCTTTTTTCATCTTAACTATCACCTCTTTAAAAGGCCCCAGGGTATTCTGTGTTTCCCCGACAGAGGCCAGGTTCGCACAGTTTATGAAGGGGTCTATCTGATTGCTTCCGACAACGAAGGCTGGGCTGAATCATTTTCCATGCAAAATAAGGTTACCAAAACCAGAAAAAGCAATGTTTATATCAGCGCCCTCAGCGAAGAGTTTTTTACAGGCATAGACGGCAACTTTGTTCTATCGGAAAAATTCGGGATGAATGAGACAATCAAGCTGGTAAGAGCGACAGGACCTGCCGTGATGGCTTTGCCTTCTCCCCTGATATATTGAGCAAGAGAAGAAAACAATATATTGATAATATTATCAAACTTGGAAGTGACAGGTTTTACCGTCAGCAAATTGTAGGTGCTATAGCAAAAGGGGGGCTCGAATGAATTACTATGGGCAAACTCAAGCCTTACAGAAACTATAAGAGGGAAAGAGGTCACATACGGCCCTGACGCCCTGTTTGACGACGATTACAGCACTCTCCGGGTTGAAGGAGTTCAGGGGAGCGGCACTGTCGAAGCGGTAAGCATTCTCACGCTCCGAAAGGTCATCGGTCTGTCTATAGTCAAAGGCAATGCCTCCTCCGAAATACTCTTCTCCCGAAATAACAGGGTTGAGGATTTTTCAGTCTCCTTCATTGCAGACCTGAGTGCGCCTGGACTTGTAAGTGAAAATGATTATCAACTCTATTTTATCAGGGAAGAGGAATTTCCAACCGTCATTCAATGGTAACGGATACTTACGCGCTTTTTCTGTTTCTCCTTAGAATTAAGGCTCAGAAGGAACTACTACAGTGTACTCCTCAGACCAATCTCCCTCTCCGTTATCATTATATCCGCATACCCGGTAAATATATGTTTCACCGGAGATTAATTCCCCATCTCTAAGCTTATCTCCGGTATCCGTCCATTCACCTTTTTCTTCACGCATGATCTGCTGAAATCCCTCATTTTCATCATTAGGAGCTTTTCGCTCTAGTATGTGTCCATCAGAGTTTCCTGCCCAGCCCCACCATATACGAATACTTTCTGGTCTTGGTTCATAATCATTCACCCAATTTATTGAATGCCCCTTGATTTCTGTCTGCTCAGGGAGATCTGATAAAAAATCCCCAATCGATTCGCCA
>DMKD01000023.1 GCA_003454605.1 Spirochaeta sp.
TCACCAACCGATGTACATGGATGTATATATACAGGCGCGCTCATGGATGAGCATCAGCGCCTGTAGCTCACCTTTGTAGAAAACATTGAGCGAAGCATTATAGACTACGTTTAAACCAATTGATTTAAGCTCGAAAAATAACACATTGTGATAACACGATTCTAATAACCCCATTTTCAACTCATTGTGCACACTGAAAAACGCGCCAACAATTTTATTTGATAACTCTTCATATAACAGCATTACTGCGAGGAGTGAAAGTTAAAATAAAAAACCCTGGAGGCAGACAGGAGGTTCAATCTTCAAAACATATTAAAATATCTTTCCTCTTATCCGTGTGACCCGCCTGCTTTGCATCGGCTATCCGTACCTTCGGCTTCGCCTCCGGTGCCACTTTATGGGTTAGACAATAGGGCTCAACGTGGTGGCAAACTAGATTAAAAAAAAGAGGACTGCCCCAAACGGAACAGCCCCCACGTTTTCATTAAATCAGTTTAACTGATCTTATTCTATTCCCGAAACCGCAAATTCAACCCTTCGGTTTTTCCATCTGATACTTCTATCAGTTACTGATACAAGCGGGTCCTGTCCGCCAAAGGCTTCCATCTCAATCCGGCCCGGATCCATTCCCATATCAACAAGAGCCTTCATGACCTCTTTCGCACGGTTTTCTGTCAACGGATAGAGAATTCCCTCTTCCTTATCCTCACGGTTTCCGCCGAGGTAGATATTCAGCGCGTGCGCATCTAGGATCAAACCGTATTCAGGAAATCGCTCGGCAAGCTCGATAATCCTTCCGAGTGATGCATAATTATCTTTCTCCCGGGCAGGTCCTGCTGAGTCGAGCTTATACTTATATGCACCGAATATGATGTTCGGAACCATGACATAGTACTTGCCGTCTTTCTTCACGAGCATAACATCAAGCGATATCTTTTCGCGCATTGTTGCAACGTTTCCCGCATTATCGGTGACTCTCAGAGCAACGGTATACTTTTCACCGCTGATAAGATTAATACCGTTATCGGCAGTATTCCAGGTTATATCACCGCTGGGGTTTCCATCTCCGGCATAGGTTCTGATATTGTTGCCGTGCTGATCATAGACATCGAGCATCCATCCGCGAACATCGCGATCATCCTCTACATTAACAGAGATAAACACAGATCCTTCAAGACCCGCTTCCGTTTCAGCAAAGGTATTGGGTATCACAACCAGATCAATCCTCGGTGCCTTGTTATCAAGAACAAAAAGATCTGATTCTGCCTTGACAAAATCGCCTTTCACATAATCAACATAGAGAACTGCCTGATAAACACCTTCGAGGGCAGGCGCAACACTGCCTTCCTGCATTACCATACCGTCCCAGACCTGCTCAGAAGGAAGACTTTCTTTGCCTCTAAAGGAAGTGAGGACCTCTCCGGTATCGTCAATTATAACAAGCCGCCACTCTTTTACATCCAGATACAGATCCGCATCGATGCCTACCTTGAGCTTATCTTCATAGCCATCGTCATTAGGCGAGAAGCCTGTAGGAACATTCAGAACTGTTTCAACAGAACGTCTGTCGATTTTCACAGTAAAGGGTTCTGCATAGGTCAGGTTTCCTGCAAGATCCGAGAAAACACCGAGAACAAGATACTCACCATCCGCTACCTCAGTTCCATCCGGCTTCAAACCATTCCATTTAACGACCGAGGTGGTCTGAGAAGAATTGGTCTCCATCACTAGCGCTCCGGTCATATCAATGATGCTGCCTTCCCAGGTTACGACTTCATTCGCTTTGAATTTGACCGAAACCGTATCACCAAGCCCGTCGCCGTTTGGAGAGAAGGCAAGACGTTCCGGTATTATTTCAACTCGGGGTGCAGCTATATCAAGAACAATCTCTTCATCGGCTACCGGTCTCCATGAATTTTCATACTCCACCGACATTGAGAAAAGGTAGGTACCGGGAAAAAGAGGCAGACCGCTGTCATTCAGACCGTTGAGAATAATTTCTTCGGGCAGGCCTTCGGCGGCTGCACCCGACTGCTGCATTACAAGACCGCTGTTGTCAGCTATCGACCAGCTCCAATTAATAATATCTTCAGTAAGTTCATAAACCGGTGTGATCACCAGTTCATCCTTAATCCCGTCCGCATTCGGAGAGAAGGTGGCTGCGGTAAGCTCGAGCCCCAGAACCGGTGACATTCCATCTACCGTTATTCCTTTCAAACTGTAAAGATCAGATTTATTTCCGGCAAGATCGCTAGTCTGAATTTCATAGCTGTATTTTCCATCGGAAAGCATTCCGCCTGAATCATCAGTTCCATCCCAGAGAACATCTCCGGGTGCTGAGTCCTTCCAGCTGAATGATTTTACAGTTTTAGATGCGCTGTCCTTTACAATACCCTTCCATTCCTTCTCAACTGTACCGTCAGCCTGGAGGATAATGAGAACATCACCTACACCGTCGTTGTTAGGGGAAAAAAGCATTGATTCAGGGGCTTTCAGTGAAACCGAAGGTTTCTTTGTATCAAGCACAAAATCGTCGACATCGACCTCGGTAATCTGATCGGTTGCATCTTTAACCCAAACCGTCACATCGTAGATCCCGTCATTCACAAGCGTTCCATCCTGATCAGTACCGTCCCAGGTAATCTCTTTTTCCAGATTGAACTCATCGTAGCCCCTGAAAATTTTAACAAACCATGAAACATCGCTTTCTTCAGTCACGATTTTCTCGGCTACAGTATTTCCTGATGAATCACTGATCCTGAGTCCGTATTCGGGAACATATCCCTCATCACTCTTAACATAGATCTTAACACTGAAATTCA
>DMKD01000433.1 GCA_003454605.1 Spirochaeta sp.
CCGTTAGAGTAAACACCAGTTATCACACCGCTCTGATCAATCTTGAAATTTTCAAGATATCCCATTCCATAACCATCCTGCTTAAAAGCCTTGGTTGAGCTGGTTTCAGCGAACTGGGTTACTGTATTTACTACACTTCCGGCTTCACCTATATTCAGATTGAATGTCTGCCGAACCGGAGCACCGTCTTCACCAACGGTAGCCTGAAGTACGTCGAAAGAAACCTGCACCTGGATATCACCAACATCAAGAGTGTCGCCCTGAGCATCGGTAACCGACTGCAGGGTTCCGAGGTTATTAAAATTAACGATGAAGTTATTGTCGGCGTTATTCTCAGCACCAATTTCTGCGATGGTATTTGTTCCTGTTTCGTCATTTGGGTCAACGCTGATATTTGCTGCCCAGCTGTTCTGAGTACCTTCAAGTTTGGTGAAGCCAACTCTCATTCTGTGAATATTTCCAAAGTTGTCATAGATATCTTTGTCGATAGTCCAGGTGTTTTCACGAATTGTGCCCTCACCTGCACCCTCGGCGATTACCTGAAGGCGTTTATCAAGATTACAGGCAAGATCTACCTGGCTTGTAGCTGAAGCAGGGTCTTTACCGCCGACCGGAATAATAAGGTCACCGACATCTGAAGCTGTGTTGATATAAGCGGCGCCATCGATAGTTTCGGCCGTCCAGCCCTGAACCTTCATTCCGTTAGAGGGGTTAACCATTGTTCCCGCTTCATCAATTCCGAAAGCCCCGGCACGGGTGTAGTACTGCTTAGCGCCGCCGGCCATAATGAAAAATCCGTTGCCCTGCACTGCTAAGTCGGTTGTTACGCCGGTTGACTGCATTGAACCCTGAGTATGGATTGTATCTATTGAAGCAATGGTCATTCCCAGGCCCACCTGTTTGGGGTTAACACCACCGAGTTCCTCGGTCGGACGTGATGCTCCTGACATTGACTGAGAAATCATGTCCTGAAAATTTACACGGCCTTTCTTAAAACCCGTTGTGTTAATATTGGAAATATTATTCCCTATCACGTCCATTCTGACCTGATGGTTCTGAAGTCCGGATACTCCGGCATATAGTGATCGCATCATAAAGCAGTTACCCCCTTACCTTACACTCTGTATATCATTGAAATCATAAAATTTTCCATTTACCAGAACCTGAGGCGTCTCGGTTCCTGTAACCTCTTCAACCTGGCCGTTTACTGTATGTTCACCTGAAGCGATAGTCACGTTCTTGCCAATCATGCTGATTGCAGAGTTCAGGTTTAATGTACCGGAAAGCTTTGTAAACTCTGAACTCATATTTGTCATCTGCTCGAGACTGGAGAACTGGGCCATCTGTGCTATAAATTCCTTGTCTTCCATAGGAGCCGTAGGGTCCTGGTATGAAAGCTGGGTGATCAGAATCTTTAAAAAATCATCCTGACCGAGGGCATTCTGTTTTACACCCTCCTGTTTCAGCACGGCATTCAGGTTGTTGACCTGAGCCTGTGAAACAGCCTTGTCCTGCACGGACATTGTTGCTGAAAAATCCATCTGTTCTCCCTTTTAAACAACCATGTTAACGGCGTTGTTGCGCCACTCACTGCTGACGACTTCCGGAACTGCCTCATCCATAGCTTTGGCGGCCCGGCCGCTGAATCCTCTGCTGTTCTTATGACTGTTTCTGTCTGCATCCTGACCCTTGCCCTGAACACTGACCTCTAAACCGCCGTTCTCAAAACCTTCGGAACCAAACGCTTTATAGAGGTTTTCAAGATTGCTCTCAAAAATCTCTCTTACCATATTATTTTCGACAATTATACGGCCGGCTATATGATTATCGTTCAGAGAAAGTTGGATTCTTACTTTTCCAAGGCTTTCCGGCTTCATTACAAGCTTGATTTCACCTGTTCCGTTGCCTTTAACGACTATTCCGGCCTGTTTTACAATCTGACTGTTGATACCGTCTTTCAGCTGCGAAAGAACCGATGACTGAAACATTTTAGTTTCAGCAGTCTTTCCGTCAGCCCTTGATGTATCACTCTGACTGCCGATGCTGCTGAAATCTGTCGTCCTGCCGGTATATTCGAATTCAGAACCAAAGGACGAACCGGCGTTCAAAGCAGTACTTTTCCCGGATTTCCCTGCAGCAGCTGATACAGTTCTGTGATCAACAATTCGGAGCTTGCTGTTTTTTCCGCTCTTACCGGAAGCTTTTTTATCAGCAGCAGCATCCGCCGCTGTAACACCCACAAGCTCAATTCCCGGTTTTGCGGAAGCAGTATCATTTGAAAGATCAGAATTAACCTTTGCGGCTGCCGCGGTCAGTTTTCCGGCAAGACTGTTCTTATCGGCCTGTGATTCATTAGTCTTTGCTGATGCAGATTCCTTTTCATCAGCCTCAGCTGAATGATCACCTTTTGACAAACCCGCAATACCGCTTTCAAGAGCAGTTTTTTCAGCTCCGCGCCCTGAAGCTTCCCTCGCGTCTTTAACAGCGCGTTTTACAGCTTCAAAACCTTTGACTCCGGATTCGGTTTTCCCGTCTTTCTCGATTTCACCAGCTGTTTCGCCGTCTTTCAGGCTCTTTTTCAGCTTATCAACAGCTTTACCATCTGTTGCTACACCGGTTACCGCAGCAGCTTCAGTCTCATTAGAACTGCTGTCTTTTCTGTCCTTACGGCTCTTGTCGACGGCTGCATCCTTCCTGGTTTTACCGCTTTCAGTCTTTCGGCCGGTCTTATCTCCGGCCTGACTTTCAGTCTGACTTCCGGCCTGATCTCCGACTGCATCGGTCTCTGCCGATTTATCCGGAGCTGCCTCCGATGTTGCCTGTTCGAAAACATCATCAAAGCGCTTTCCGTCATCAGGAATCGCCGCCGGCTCCGAGGAAGTATTTTTGTACCCGCCGCCTCTATCTACAGGCAGTAATTGTACAAGTGCTGAGTTCAAACTCAACCTCCAATAGATTATTAACTCTCCGGTTTCTTTAACATCTTCCGATTGAGAGTCGCGGACCTTTCAGCGGGCATTAGAGACAGCCAGTATGAAACCATTGACGCTGCACCTGATTCATCGCTTATGCTCTGATGGGCTCTCATGATATCAATGATATCCTGATCATCCATTCCAAGAAACATTGCGACAGCAGCGTCCGGCGGCATTCCGACAAAATACTCCGCAGCCTGTCTTAGGTTCGTATTTCTATTGTCGTACGCTTTTAAACGATCGTTAAATGATTTTTCTTGTTCTTCGAAGGCAGATTCCCTTTCAGCCAGTGAATCAAGCATCTGTTGTATCTCCGCTTCCTTGGATTCTATCTCCACTTCACGTATATCAAGCTCAGCTTCGAGCATGGTAAGTGCCTGCTGACGCTTGTTCAGCCTTTCTTTTTCAAGCAGATTGAGATCTTCTACATTTTCAATCTGTTCAGGGAGGCCGAAATCGAGCCCGAGACGGCTTACGACCGGAGTAACAACCGGAGAAAGAAGCTCTTTGACGTTTATGAGTCCGAGGTAGTCAAACCAGACAAAACCTCCGAGAACAAGGATAAGTATTAGTAGAATCAGGGCAAAGGCTCTGGCTCCGGATCTAACAGCGGTTATTCGCGCCACGTATTCCTCCTATAAAACACCCACAAGGACGCGGGTTTCGTAAAACGAAGTTTTCATAGCGTCGTATGTAAACTTCAGGCTGACCAAATGACATGCAAGTCATTTGGTCAGTCCTCCTACACGAGACTGTGTTACGGCCCGTGCGTTATTTATTTCATCAACAAGATCGTGTTCTATCTTCAGCTGCTGCTTATAATACTCAGCTTCACGTTTTTCTTTAAGTTTCGTAAGAACCTTTCGCTTCCTGGAAACCTCAAGAAATTCTTCACGCACTTCATCACGCTTTGACTCTGCTGTCTTTAATTCACTGCCGAGCTCCTGAAGTTCTGATGTCATTCGCCGTTTATACATTTCCATGATAAACATTTCATCTTCCCTGCCGTCGAAGCTTCCCCGGGTTTTCAGGGTACGCTCAATTTCGGAAGTCCTGCCGCGCATTTCAGTTTCCAGCCTGACACATTCAGTAACCCTTTGACCGAGTTTTATTTCCCAGTCGTGCTCCTCGTGCTCCCGGAGCCTGAGGAGTCTTTCAAGATTGAATGAAAACTTTTTCATTCTGCTTCAACTCCGCTTTTTTCCTCTGCGGCGGCAATAATCGGCATTTCTACAATCGCAGATGCTTCACTGAGTGTTTTTTTGAGAGGCGCGGGGTCATCGACCTCCTGCCTTAGAAAGTCATTCATTGAATCAATTCTACTTATAGCTTCATCGATTTCCGTGTTGCTGCCGGCGGCATAAGCGCCAACATTAATGAGATCTTCAGCTTCGGTGTAAGCTGAAAGCAGCCTCCGGAATTTACCGGCGGCCTGCTGTTCATCCTTGTCTGTGACGACGGTCGCGAGTCGCGAGAGTGAATTAAGAACATTTATCGACGGGTAGTGATAGCGCTGTGCCAAGCGCCTCTCCAAGACTATATGTCCGTCAAGGATTCCACGTACATTATCAGAGATAGGCTCGTCCATATCGTCACCCTCGACAAGAATTGTATAAAATCCCGTAATAGTACCCTTATCATTTGTGCCGCAGCGCTCAAGCAGCTTAGGCAGTTTCTCAAATACCGACGGCGGGAATCCCCGGTTTGCGGGCGGTTCGCCGGCAGCCAGGCCTATCTCACGCTGAGCACGGGCGAAACGGGTTATAGAGTCAAAAAGCAGCATCACGTCTTTGCCCTGATCACGGAAATATTCCGCAACAGCCGTGGCGACATAAGCACCGCGCAGCCTGGCTAGAGGCGGGGTGTCTGAGGTTGAAACAAGTATTACAGATTTTTTCATGCCCTCAGGACCAAGATCCCGTTCGATAAACTCGCGGACTTCACGTCCACGCTCACCTATGAGGGCTATGACATTGACATCGGCATTAGAATTTCGGGCAATCATCCCCAGGAGGGTCGATTTTCCGACCCCGCTTCCTGAAAAGATGCCCATTCGCTGACCCTTTCCTGCTGTGGCAAGGAAATCAATTGCGCGGACGCCGGTTGTGATGCGTTCGCTTATAACCTCGCGCTTAAGCGCATCCGGAGAGGGAGCTGAGACTGAATACCAAGCGTCGGCACCGTAGGAGCCGAGCTCGTCATACGGCTGGCCGAGACTGTCGATTACACGGCCGAGCATTTTTTTTGACACCGGGACTTCGAGCGTTTTCCCCGAAGCAACAACTACACAGCCGGGTTCTATTCCGTCAATCTCGCCATAGGGCATCAGCTGAACTATATTATCGCGAAAACCGACTACCTCAGCCTTTACAGGCTCGGGAGCACCTGGAATGAGAATCTGGCAAACTTCGCCGAGAACCACCTGGGGTCCGCTGCTTTCAATGAGCAGACC
>DMKD01000078.1:0-2088 GCA_003454605.1 Spirochaeta sp.
CTCTCCTGCAATCACACCGGTAGGCGGAGGATATATTCGATAGGTCTTGGACAATACTCCCATCTCCACTGCATAATCAGCTGGATAATGCCCTGAAACCTCAGTGGTAAATCGAACTGTGTCACCAGGTTCGAGATCACGAATTATATACTTGCCGGAGGGATCAAGCACGGCATTACCGCCGTCCCAAATTTTAAGTATAGTCTTCGGGGGACCGACAATGGTCAAATCAACAGCATAGGCTGTTGCTGAGGCTAACAGTAAGATCGAAAGCAGAAAGCCAATCTTTATACGGTTCATTTCTCAGATTCCCATGTCAATTATTTTTGCCGATACTGCATCAGCCAGACTCTTATGCGCCTCAGCCGTGAGGTGTATACCGTCGTCATCACAGCTATCAGCGTATCTGGCGGCATCAAGGAAGCCGCAGCCGTATTCATCAGCCTTCCGCTGATACTCGGCTGCCAGTCCCATACTTACCTCAACCGGATTATGTCCGTCAAGATTATCAAACTCACGTACATCAAAGGCAGCATCATCGTGCGAACCCGCTTTAACAGGTGCCGGGCTGATCAGAAGAATCTGCGGGGCATTACCGTCCAGTCCTGAATCTGAAGCCTGAATCATCTCTATGAGACGCCGTATTCCTTTTCCGATCGAGAAGGGAGTGTTATGGTAGAAATTCTTCGAATCGTTGGTACCGAGCATTAAGACAATCAAATCAAGCGGTTTATGCGAGAGCAGGCAGAATGGAAGTGCATCCGCGCCGTTTCTATATTGATTAAAGGGATCATCCCATACAGCAGTACGGCCGTTTAATCCTTCAGGAATAATGTTATAATCATCTCCCAGTTGCATCTGAACCAGACTTGTCCATCTTTTTTCATATGGGTGCCGCTCACCACTTTCGCCGTTAAAACCCCAGGTATTCGAATCACCGAAACATAAAATATTCTTCATAATGAGAGTTTACCATTATTAAATGAGATTTTAAATTGATATATCTGATAATTAAGAATAATATCAATGTAATGCAGATTTCGTTTTCGAAATTGCAGCGATTACATCGAATAAAATTATGCAGGATCCGAAATTCTTCAGATATCGGTACTGCAATTACGACCTTGTCACACCTCCACTTACAAGTCTTGATTATCCGTTAGTGAAAAATGCAGCAGAGGAAATAGACAGTCTGCTGAAGCAGGAGATAGAACAGTCGCTTACCAATCTCGGTTGGCAAATCGAGATGATTGAAAATGTCGAAGACATCAGACTTTCCGGGCTCCTGTCAGATTCAGCCGCAACAGGACTTGATGCGGTTTTAGTTGTACGCTACACCCCAATCACCTACATGCTGCCAATCCAAAACTATGTTGAACGATCCGGTTCGGGCACAAGCACGGCAGATATCGGAAAAATAAAAAAAGGCAGAGGGCTGATTCCGGCTTTAGAACTATACGATACAAAGACAGGTGCCCGCTTATGGTACAGCGCCTACCATACCGAAACAGATGCAGATATCAAGGCAGTCGATAAAATGATAAGCCTTACCTTTGACAATGCCGATGCCCCTTTTCCTGCAGCCTCAATACCAGATAAGCAATCAGTAAAAACAGCAGGCCGGGCACGTCTGCAGCATCTATTCTAGACAAATCAGCCTTCTTACGCCTTCTACGGGAATAAATGGGGAATCGGCTATAGTTTCGATTACATAGGTAACTTCGACATCCTGTATAAAGACAGTTTTGACGGAAACTATCCCGGCGAAACTCCTGTTGAAAATGCCGGAACAATTGATCATACAGTGATGCACCGAATTCATGTCCCGTTTTTCTCACTAGCATCTCACAATCATGGTATTTGGACTCGATATGTCTCTTAAATACTTTCTCAGGCTGAGTGATAATTTTTCATTCTTCCTGGGAGGAAAAGGCAGGGTCTCGCTCTGGCAGCAGCAGGTTGAACCAAATTATGAACCTGATAACGCTGACGGCTTTATCAGCAGCTACAGCGGCCTTTACACCAATTATGAAGCAAACCTGATGTTGAACGTAGCTGTCATCGCCGGCCTTAGATACATCCCCTTCA
>DMKD01000078.1:2126-8456 GCA_003454605.1 Spirochaeta sp.
CGGGACAGCCTCAATTATTACTCACTCGCTTGCACATCCCAGAACCGTCGAAAATTGGTCGGAAGCGTTATTTAACTACCAATAAATATTGTATGATGTAGAAAAGCTTCTGAAGATCATTTTTCAAATAGCTGTTATTTATTTTTATTCATTTGTGTAATATAGTAACGTGTGTTACAGTAAAATGTATTACTATGGAAGAGGGGCTGTATGAAGTTCTATGCACGAGAACGAGAGCTGGATTTACTTGAAAAACAATATAAACAAGTAAAAGATAAATCAATCATGACGGTAATAACCGGTAGAAGAAGAATAGGGAAAACATCCCTGTCAAAAATATATGCAAAGAATAAAAAAAACCTTTATCTGTTTGTGTCAAAGAAAGACGAAGTACTTCTCTGTGAGGAATTTATCCAGAGAATAAATGAAGAATTTAAAATTCCTGTTATTGGAGAAATCAGAAATTTCAGGGATGTCTTCAAGCTGATAATGGAAATAGGGAAAAAAGAGAAAATTGTAGTAATTATTGATGAATTTCAGGAATTCTTTCAAATCAATGAATCGGTGTATTCTGAAGTTCAGAATATATGGGATGAGTATAAAAACGAATCAAAAATACATTTAATATTTATAGGTTCGATTTATTCACTAATTCATAAAATATTTAAAAACAGCAAAGAACCGCTTTTTGGAAGAGCTGACAGGATGGTTTACTTGAAAGCATTTCCTCCCGGTGTAATAAAAGAAATTCTAAAAGATAATAATAAATATAATATAAATAATTTATTTATCAATTATATGCTGACCGGGGGAGTTCCAAGATATCAGGAAATATTATTAGACAATAAGAAATATTCAGAAGAAGAAATTTTAAATTTTTATTTTGAAATAGATTCGCCATTTATTGAAGAAGGCAGAACAATACTTATTGAAGAGTTTGGAAGGGAATACGGGACATATTTTTCAATACTGGAATTATTGTCTGACGGCAGGACAACCCGAAGTGAGATTGAATCAATATTGGATAAAGATACCGGCGGATATTTAGAAAAACTAGTAACAGATTATGATATTGTAGGAAAGATAAAACCAATAGGTTCAAAACCCACGGGGAGAATACAAAAGTATTATATAAAAGATAATTTCCTGAAATTCTGGTTCAGATATGTTTATAAATATCGTTCTGCAATCGAAAGCAATAATTATTCATATATAAAAAAGATATTAGATGAAAATTTAAAAACATACAGTGGTCCTATTCTCGAAAAGCTCTACCATGAAATATATCGGAATTCAGGGAAATATACAGAAATCGGGAATTATTGGGAAAAAGGCAACCAAAACGAGATCGATTTAGTTTGTATTGATGAGTTAAATAAGAAAATGATTATTGGTGAAATAAAACTTAACAAAGATAAAGTGAATATAAATAAGCTAAATGAGAAATCCAAAAAATTGATTAAAAAATATAAAGAATATGATATTGAAAATATTAGACTCGGCTTACAGGATATCGATGAAATATTAGCAAAGGAAAGTCTGTAACTTCTGCGCCGGTTCATATCAGAATTGGCTGCAGCAAGCTCCACCCACCCCTACTCATGAGCATAGTGACCGGGGGCAAATTAACCTCAAGGTGGGTAATCATCATGCATTTGAGAGAACTGCAGTTTTGTAACGCAGTTCTCTCAAATGCACAGGTATTTTTTTCTACTTGATTTTATACCCCCGGATCCATTATCCTCTTATAAGAATGGACGACGACCCCTACCCTGAACCCGGAAGCTCATTTTACAGCAGCAACAGCCTCATTTTAACGGAGCCCCGGCTCTAATGATTATTGAATTCACTGCATTAATAGCTCTCCTTATTTTATCCGGCTGTTTTTCAGCAACAGAGACAGCATTCACTTCCCTCTCAGCACCTCAGGTACGGCAGATAAGCATTGAAAGGGGCAGACGCGGCAGACTTGTAAAACGGCTTTCCGAAAACCCCGATAGGCTGCTTACAACAATTCTACTCGGCAACAATCTGGTTAACATTGCGGCATCAGCATTGGCAACAAGCATTACGATTAACCTTTTCGGCAGCAGTTTCATAGGCGCAATGACGGGAATACTTACATTGGTGATCCTCATATTTGCCGAGCTGACCCCAAAACGGATAGCGATTGCAATGAATGTCCAGCTAAGCCTGATATCTGCGCCGCCGGTTTGGTTTCTTTCCACGATTCTGAGACCCGTAATCTTTCTAATTAGCGGATTCAGCTCGCTTATCACCCGATTCGTGATACCGAAGGAGACAAAATCTGTGTCGCTTGAAGCACTCCTGCATATGATGGGCGCCGCTGAAGAAGAAGGCCTGGTTGAAGACTATGAATCAGATATGGTGAAATCAGTATTCAGGCTGAATGATGTTTCAGTGCAGGCGATAATGACGCACCGCACCGATGTTTTCAGTCTGGATAAAAACCGGACTATCGAAGAAGCCGCCGAAGAGATCAGCAGCAGCGGTTTTTCACGCATTCCGGTCTACGACAAAGAACCGGAAAATATCGTGGGCATCGTACTTTCAAACGACCTCACAGCACATCTGATCAGAAAAGAAGATAAGTTGAAGCTTTCCAAGATAATGCATGAACCTATATTCATACCCGCAACACGCAAGCTGCACGAACTTTTCTATTTTTTGAAGACTGAAAAACTGAACATCTCAATTATTCTCGATGAATACGGGGGGCTTGCGGGAATTGTCACCCGGGAAGATATCATTGAAGAGATCCTCGGCGAGCTCTACGATGAAAATGAGGACCCCGGCATCGAAAAAATACAGAAAACCGGAGAAAGCAGCTGGCGCATTATGGGCGACACCTCTCTTCACCAGTTTACAGATACCTTTGAGATAGATCTTCCGGAAACTGAATATGCCGAGACAGTTGCCGGATACATCCTTGAAGAACTGGACCGCATACCGGTAGTCGGCGACACAATAAGCATGGGCCGCTGCAGGCTCGAGATTGAAGAAACTGACAAGAACAGGATTGTCTCAATAATTCTGCAAGAGGCCTGAAGAGTTAAATTTTCAAATCACCGCCGTCGAGAAAAACATGCTCGGTTCCGTCGGGATATACCGCGGTAACAGTCGGATCTTTCACCAGACAGTCACAGTGAATCAGAGCCTTTGCGTCCTCATCGTAATTTGAACCTATCGCAATATGGATGGTTCGGTACGCCTTTTCATCGCCGAGCATATTGCCGTCTATTCCGGCGGACGGGTTCAAACCGATACCCAGTTCCCCAAGATTGCGGGCGTTCTTTTTATACACAGCTCCGGTACCTGCGGGTATTTTTCCTTCTGCTTCAAATTTTACCGCATTTTTCTCACCGAGTTCGATAGTTTCCAGAAGAAGTCCGGCACCGCGTCCGCCTTTGACAGTAGTTACAAATCCGTCAACTACCTGAAGGTCAACTGGTTCATCAAGGAGCATATCGCCGTTATAGAGCGAGATAGATCCGTCGAACACGAGTCGGCCGTTAGAGGTACCTAGCTCGGGAGATATAAAGGTCTCGCCTGCAGGCAGATTTCCACCCTCTCCCGGGATTGAGAAGTCTCCGTTATCAAGCATTGCATCACGACCCTTGAGACCGATTTTCAAATCTGTGCCGGCGGGACTGGTTATTGTCACAAAATCAGCTTTAGTAAGAATGTCGTCCACAGCCGCAGCTTCTTTTTTAAGCCTGTCGTAATCTATTGGAACAGTTTTCTTAAATAATTCTTTGGTAACACCCGGAGACCAGAACGATCTCGTCTTTTTTGTCTCCATGAGATAATGAAACGTATTGTCTATTTCCTTTCCGTCTGCGGTTTTAAACGGATTTACAATTGCAGCCTTGTCTTTACCAAGCTTTTCAGCACTCATCGAAATCAGCACTTCAGGAACCGATCCGATAGCACCGATAACTTCATCAGCTGCAAAACTCATTTGATTTTTAACCGGCTGAAACATCAGCACAGGCTTTCCGCCTGCCTTCAATGCTGCATCGTACAGTGCGTAGGAAATTTCTGCGACATCTCCTATCGGGTTCGTAACTATCAGAACCTTCTCATCCTTTTTTACCTTTAAAACATCTGTTACAGCAATTTCAGCTGCCTTTGCAAGGTCCTGATCCTGAACATCTATATCATTAAATAACTGCATATCCTGCATCCTAGCCTCCATTAATTGCCTAAGTATACAGCCCTTAATCGGGATTGCCAAGGCTGAAACAATGAAGTAATATTTGCCAATGAAGGATACTTTAAATACCATCTATGTAGGTTTCTTTTTCACGCTCTACATGATTTTTTCAGGAATTCTTTTAATTCCGCTGCTTATTCTGAGCATTCCGGGGCTTGAAAAACCGTTTATTCACTTTACCCATTGGACGACTTCCACCTGGGGCCGTTATACATTTTGTATAAACCGTTCAAAAATGACAGTGATCGGACGGGGAAATCTTCCCGATCATAAAAGAATTATCTACATCGGTAATCATCAGGGATATGCCGATATTCCGTTTTTGATGGCAGCAATGCCTACAACTATCGGATTCATTGCAAAGAGAGAGCTTGGAAAAGTTCCTGTTATGGGGTTATGGATGAAGGGCATTCACTGCATCTTCCTGGACAGGGGAAATTTCCGGAAAGCAATGCGTGAGATCGAAGAAGGTATAGCAGAAGCCTTAGAAGGCCATCCGAAAGTAATCTTTCCAGAAGGGACCAGAAGCCGCAGCTCTAAAATGGGACCCTTTAAACAGGGTAGCATCCTGCTGACGGCAAAAGCCGGTCTTACTATAGTTCCGGTTACCATTAACGGAACATATAGAATGTATGAAGAGAAAAAGAAGATTGTTCCGGCTGATCTTCATCTCACAATCCATCCTTCAATAGAAACCGAAGGAATGAGTGAAGAAGAACGGAAAGAACTTACCGGCAGGTTATGGAAGATTATAGCTGGAGCACTGCCCAATCACGGAAAATAATTGGAGAAGAAAATGAAACTTGTTTGTCTTGATCTTGAAGGGGTACTTGTCCCCGAAATATGGATCAATTTCGCGATTGATACCGGAATTGAGGAACTAAAAAAAACAACCCGCAATGAGCCGGATTACAACAAACTGATGAATTACAGACTTGATATTCTTGATTCAAAGGGACTGAAGCTTCCCGATATACAGAGAGTTATCGGCGGCATGGATCCTCTGCCGGGAGCAAATGAATTCATCGATGCACTGCGTGCGAAAACCCAGGTTATCATTCTTTCAGACACCTTCAGCCAGTTTGCACAGCCTTTGATGAAAAAACTCGACTGGCCGACCCTGTTCTGCAACAGCCTTGAGGTTGAAGCAGACGGCAGAATATCCGGATTCCAGATGAGGCAGGAAGACGGTAAACGCAAGGCGGTTGACGGTTTTCACTCTATGAACCTTAAGGTCATTGCAGCAGGTGATTCATACAATGATCTCTCCATGATAAAGAAGGCCGATGCAGGAATCCTTTTCACACCGCCTGAAAGCATAGTAACCGAAAATCCTGATCTCCCCGTGGCAGTAAACTATACCGAGCTTATGACCGAAATCGACGCCGCTCTGGTAAGGATATAGGCAGATATGGACCAGAAAAAAGTTGAGAGCCTTATTCGGGAGCTTCTGATAGAGATTGGCGAAGATCCGAACCGTGAAGGCCTGGTGAAAACACCTGAAAGAGCCGCTAAATCATGGCAGTTTCTGACAAACGGATACACAGCCGATTTCGATAAAGTAATTAACAACGCGGTCTTTGAGTCGACATCAAACAATATGATCATTGTGCGCGACATCGAAGTCTACAGCATGTGTGAGCATCACATGCTGCCCTTTTTCGGTAAATGCCACATCGGCTATGTCGCAAGCGATAAGATCTTAGGCGTCAGCAAACTTGCCCGTATTGTAGACCATTATGCCCGCCGTCTGCAGATTCAGGAGAATCTCACAGAACAGGTGGCCGAAGCCATTATGGAAACAGTTCAGCCTGAGGGAGTCGGTGTTGTAATGGAGTGCCAGCACATGTGCATGATGATGCGCGGTGTTGAGAAACAGAACTCTGTGATGACAACGTCGAGTGTGCTCGGCAGCTTCCGCAAAAAAGAAGCTACACGGCTGGAATTTCTGAATCTCATACACGGGGCAAGATGAATATCAGGCTAATAACAACGGGCGGGACTTTTGACAAGAAGTATGATGCAATACGGGGCAAACTCGATTTCAAAGAGACCCACCTGCCTGAGATTCTTGACATTGTTCGGCTTAATCC
>DMKD01000017.1 GCA_003454605.1 Spirochaeta sp.
TCTGCATTATTCCGGTCGGTTTTATTTCAATGCTCATTGAGCCTGAAATTGAAAACCAGCTCGTCTACGGCATAGGATGGCAGTTCTCCAACTATAAACTTCTGCCGCTGGTATTTCTTTCCTGCATGGTAACCGGATATACCGAAGAAATCTTTTTCAGATCTTATCTGTTCAAATCTCTACAGAATGCCGGAGCCGGTCTCCTGCCCGCTGCAATCATAACCAGCCTTCTTTTCGGCGCCGGACACATCTATGAAGGTTATTACGCATTTGCGGCCACAGCCGCAATCGGGGCTTTTTTGAGCTTTATTTTCATTAAAACAAAATCCATCCACACCGTTGCCATAGGGCACGGATTGTATAACTTTTCAGTTTTACTAATTGCTATGACGGGAGTATTATGAAAAAAATCAGAACATTATTTACTTTGATATTGCTTACTACATTGACAGTATTTGCATCGGCGCAGATTGAACAGCCACCGGTAGAAATTAATGCCGAAATTGTTGACGGTCCGAACTCTTCCTATTTATTACGTGTCGAGTATGCCTTCCCGGAAGGTTATCATCAGACCTTGCAGGAAGATTTTTTCAAATTTGAAATAACCTCACCTGAAGGTTTAAACTCAGGACCAATAACCTATCCTGAGGGGACGATTGAAGGAGACCTGATTAATTATTACGGTTCTGTAACGATTGAAGCAGAGCTTCTCAGTCCTCCTCCGGAATCAACTGAGACCATCACTGTCAAAGCTTCATGGCAGGTATGTGATGAAGAGGGTACCTGTCTCTTTCCTCAGTCGACAGAATTTACGGTCTCTGCAAATTTCACTAATGCAGGCGCCGGAGCCTCTGAAGCCTCCGGAGGAATAGCTCAGATATTAATCATTCTGCTGTTCGCCTTCCTCGGAGGCCTTCTGCTGAACGTCATGCCCTGCGTACTGCCTGTTCTGTCGATAAAGGCGTTGAGTCTGGTTAAACAAGGCGGAGAGGACCGAAAGCAGATTCTTTTATCATCACTGCTGTATACAGCCGGCGTCATCATCTCACTGCTCGCTCTCGCCCTGGTAATTATTATCATTAAAGCATCAGGTGAACAGGTCGGCTGGGGTTTTCAGTTTCAGAACCGCGGTTTTGTAATAGCATTACTGACCATCATCTTCGTGTTTGCGCTCTCGCTCTTTGAGGTGTTTACCATATCTGCCCCGGTACTGAAGACCGGATCGGCTGTAAACCGCTCAGGCAGCGCCGGTTCTCATTTTTTCAGTGGTGTAATTGCTGTGCTGCTTGCGACCCCCTGTACTGCACCGTTTCTGGGTACTGCCGCCGGTTTCGCTTTTTCACAATCTGCATTTGTTATTCTTGCAGTATTCTTTATGGTCGGTCTAGGCCTGTCCTTCCCCTTCATCCTGATTGGGTTCATGCCTAGTATTGTATCTAAACTGCCGAAACCTGGTGCATGGATGAATACCTTCCGTGAGATCATGGGGTTTCTGCTCATCGGGACATCCGTATGGCTGATTGATGTACTTATCTACCAGTCTGCGGCAGGATTTCTCACCAAGATACTGATCTACCTGACAGCCGTAACGCTTGCAGCCTGGCTGTATGGTAAGATGTCGCAGCCATCCGCGTCCAAACGCAAACGGATAATCGGTTCTTCAGTAGCCGTACTGATTATAGCCGTAAGTGCTATTTTCCTGTTCAGCGGCAACAACGATGCAGTCGAAAACGAAACAGCTTCGCCTGGAAATGGACAATTCGCCGACTGGCTTGATTTCTCTCCCGAAACAGTATATGAAAATATTGGAGGCGACGTACCTGTCTTCGTTGCCTTCGGAGCCAAGTGGTGCATGACATGCCGAACTAACGAAAGCACGGTAATTTTTACAAACGAAATCAGCCGTTTCTTCGAAGAGAATAACGTAATACTGATCCATGGTGATTATACAAACGAAAATCCAGAGATAACAGAATGGATGAATGAGTACGGCAGGGCCGGAGTTCCGTTCTACTCCTGGTATCCGGCAGGCTCTTTTGAAGCAGTTCTCCTGCCTGAAATAATAAACCGGAAGTCTATTACAAGCCTTATAGAGTGATATCGTTTGATAGCTGATAATTTATCTTATAGAAATAGACATCACAGGTATGATCTGTTATTCTTTTATAAAGAGAACATCTAATAACCCAAAATTGGGCTTATTAGATGCCCTTTGGAGTTTACATATTTTCGGAGGAAAAGATTGAAAAGCAGTACAGATACCCTGCCGCAGAGACTAAAACTGATAAGTGCGAAATATGCTGATCTAAATGTCTTTCTTATCAAGGATGAAAACAATGATTTTCAGCCCTACAAACATAAAGAATTCTGGGAAGAGCTGAAAGTATTTGGAGCCGGGCTGAATGGGCTTGGTGTTAAACGCGGAGATCATATCGGAATAATTTCCGAGAATCGTAAAGAATGGATAATGAGTGATTTTGCAATCATGGGCCTTGGAGCGATTGATGTTCCCCGCGGCTGTGATTCTACCGCCGATGAGGTTCAGTACATTCTTTCTCATGCCGACTGTCCTGTCACTTTTGCTGAAAACAGTACACAGGCTGAAAAAATCATCTCTAAAATCGATGGAATTCCACTACTGAAAAAAATCATCCTCTTCGATTTCGATGGTGCGGATAAGCTTAAAATACCTGATGGGCTGGAAGTCATTAGTTATGATGATATCGTTGAACTTGGCTTACCTGCATATGAAAAGGCTCCTGATTTCTTTGAGAATGAGGTGACCAAGGGTGATTGCGAAGATCTTGCAACAGTAATCTACACATCCGGAACTACCGGAAATCCGAAGGGGGTTATGCTGACTCATAAAGCATTCCTGTTTCAGGTCGACAGGATTAAGCCGCATCTGAACCTCTGTGCCGGTGAAATTATGCTTTCGGTACTGCCGATCTGGCATTCATTCGAGAGAGCGTGCATGTACATATCCGTATTCCTGGGTCTTGCTACGGCTTTCTCAAAACCTGTCGGCGCTGTGATGATGCCTGACATGGAAAAGATCAAGCCGCATTGGCTTACATCTGTACCGAGAATTTGGGAAGGTGTACATTCTGCAGTAATGAGAAATATAAAAACCGGGAGCAAAGCAAAAAAATCATTGTTTTTCTTTTTTCTGTTCATCGGTGAAATACAAACATACCTCTATGATATGTTCATGGGGATGCTGCCGCAGTTCTCAAAAAGAAACCGCGTCTTGGAATCAATAGTCAGTTTTATTCCTCTCGTTCTGCTCACACCGCTTAAGAAACTGGGCGACATACTCGTATTCAGTAAGCTGAAAGATAAACTCGGCGGAAGATTCAAAGCAGGAATATCAGGCGGAGGTGCACTGCCCTCTCACATAGACAAGTTTTTCAGAACCGTAGGGATATCTGTTCTTGAAGGATATGGGCTGACAGAAACAGCACCCGTCCTCGCGGTCAGAGTTGATACTCATCCTGTTCCAAATACCGTAGGTCCCCTGCTTGAAGATATAGATTACAGGGTAATAGGCAAAGACGGAGCGATCATGCCCATCGGTCACAAGGGTGAACTTCACGTAAAGAGTGAGCAGGTTATGAAAGGCTATTACAAGGAACCCGAATTAACTGCCGCGATTCTTAAAAACGGCTGGCTTAATACCGGAGACCTTGCAGTATTCACTCACGGCGGTGAGTTTAAGATTCTGGGCCGCTCAAAGGAAACAATAGTGCTTCGCGGTGGTGAAAACGTTGAGCCTGTCCCAATTGAGGAAAAACTTATACAATCAGATTTCATCAGCCAGATAATGATTGTCGGTCAGGATCAGAAATTTCTGGGAGCCCTCATAGTGCCGGATATGGAAGAAATTGAAAATCTGGCTATTGAAAAAAATATTTCTTATGTTGAAAAAGAAGAGCTTGTGATAAACCCCTTCGTTGAAGAGCACGTAAATCAGGAAATACAGTCTCTTGTTAATGCCAAAACAGGTTTTAAGACCTTTGAAAGGATATACCGATTCAAGCTGCTTTCCAGGGAATTTGAGGTAGGTGTTGAAATGACGCAGTCTCTGAAGATTCGTAGAAATGAAGTAGCGAAGATCTATAAAAACGAAATAAAGGAACTCTTTAAATAGATTCGCTATCAGATATGCTGATTCAGAAGCTCTGCCATAGCCTTTCTACGGTAGGGCTTTTTCAATACCGCCGCAGCACCGCTTTCAATGAAGGCCTCAAACCGGTCTTCACGCGGAAACCCGGATGTAACTATTACCTTAACCGCGGGATCAATTTCCTTAATCTTTTCAAAAGCTTCAAAACCTCCCATTCTCGGCATAATAATATCCATAATAACAAGTTCAATCTCTTCATGCCGCATTGAAAAAATTTCAACGCCCTGCTCACCGTCTTCGGCAAGTAAAACCTTATACCCGAGATCCATAAGCATCGCACTCGTTGAGGCTCTGATGATATCTTCGTCATCTATTATGAGGATAGTTTTATCTGTGTCAGCAAGGCCGGCTTTCATCATTCTTTACATCCTGTAATTGAGGATGTCCCGCAACCCG
>DMKD01000065.1 GCA_003454605.1 Spirochaeta sp.
ACAAGCCGCATGACATTATTGTCGACGGTCTGGTAATGACAGTATCAAGCAGTCAGCAGGCTGCCGCTGAGACAATTAAAACCGTCCGCTGGGCGGCATCACAGGGTTTCGGCACCGTTCTCGGTCTTTCCAATGTCTCATTCGGTCTGCCCGAACGCGGTTGGGTAAACGCGTCATTTTTCGCGATGGCCGCAGGTGCTGGTCTATCCTGGGCCATAGCAAATCCGTCGCATGATCTTCTGATGAATGTCAAAGCCGCATCAGATGTGCTGACCGGACGCGATAAAGATTCGGCAGCCTATATCGAAAAATTCACCAATGCAGGCGAAAATCAAACTGCGGCTGATCAAAAAAGCGTAGTTGTTTCGAATGCAGCGAGGAGTCTTGAAGAACTGATATCCATTGCTATTATCGAAGGCCGCAGGGAGGATATCGAAGATCTTTGTCAGCGTGCTCTTGATGCCGGCTATAAACCGTCCAGGCTGCTGCAGAATGAAATGATTCCGGCCATCATGAAGGTTGGCGAGTTCTATGATCAGAAAAAATATTTTCTTCCGCAGCTTATTGCGAGTGCTGAGACAATGGAGAGGGGGTTCACTGTGCTTGAGCCGGCCCTGAAAGCCGCGGGAGATGATAAGAAGAAAGGCACCCTCGTCTTTGCGACTGTACAGGGAGACATCCATGATATCGGTAAAAATATTGTGGTGCTTATGCTGCGGAACTACGGGTTTGAGGTAATAGACCTCGGGAAGGATGTAAAAGCCGACGCGATAGTTGACTCTGCCGAGAAGCATGATGCTGATGTTATCGGTCTTTCAGCTCTGATGACCACAACCATGATTCGTATGCCTGATGTTGTAGAATTGGTGAAAGAGAAAGGTTTAAGCTGTAAAATAATTGTCGGCGGGGCCGTTGTCACGCGAGATTGGGCCGAATCTTTAGGTGCTGAGTATGCAACGGATGGAGTTGCGGCCGTAAATAAGGTATCTGAGCTCTGTTTATCAGAATGATGATATAGAAAAAACATAACCATATTTATAGAAGCCGTGATATTCTTTCCTTACTATCTGAGATAAGGAGAGAAGAATATGAATCCTCAGGACATAAAAGAAATATCGTCAGTATGGACCCATGCTACCAATATTATGGTTGATCATGCAGAGGGCTGCTGGTTTTATGATAAAAAAGGCAACAAATACCTTGATTTTACGAGCGGGATTGGAGTAACAAACACCGGTCACTGCCACCCGAAGGTAGTTGATGCGATAAAGAAGCAGTCTGAAAAGCTTCTGTTCGGTCAGTTTAATATTGTCTATCATCAGCCGGTTATAGATCTTATCGAAGAACTGAAGCCTGTAGTTCCTGCGGGACTCGATACATTTTTTTTCGCCAGCAGTGGAGCCGAAGCCGTTGAGGCCGCCGTAAAACTGGCAAAGCATGCAACCGGACGTCCGAACGTTATTGTTTTTAACGGCTCATATCACGGCCGAACCCATCTGACAATGGCTATGACTACAAGCAAAACTATATATCGTGAGGGCTATTCTCCCCTCCCGTCAGGCATCTTCGTTACCCCTTATCCGTATTCTTACTACTACGGATGGGATGATGAAACTACATTGGCATTTGCAGTGAAAGAGCTTGAGAGGACCCTTCTCGGTCAGTCTAAACCGAATGAAACTGCGGCAATTATCATTGAGCCGGTTCTAGGAGAGGGCGGTTATGTTGTTCCTCCTGCGGGCTTTCTTGCGGCTGTGCGTGAGATCTGTGATAAACATGGAATTATGATGATAGTGGATGAGGTTCAGTCCGGATTCTGCAGGACCGGTAAATTCTTTGCCGTTCAGCATGAAGATATCCAACCCGATATCATGACGATGGCTAAGGGGCTTGGTTCGGGCATTCCTATCTCGGGTATAGCATATAAACGCGAATTGCAGGAAAAATGGGTAACAGGAACCCATGGAGGTACCTACAGCGCTAACACAATGGCCTGTGCAGCTGCTGCTGCGACAGTTCGGGTCATGAAGGAAGAAAAACTCGATGTAAATGCTGCTGAACGTGGAGAACAGTTAATGTCAGCTCTGCGGGATCTGCAGAGAACGTATCCGGTCATCGGAGATGTCAGAGGACGCGGCTGTATGGTAGCGACTGAATTTGTAAAAGACGGTCAGCCTGATGCAGGAACTCCGAAGGCCGTAATAGCCGCTGCGCGTGAAGAAAAGATGCTTATGCTCGGATGCGGAACCTACGGTAATATAATCAGATGGATACCACCGCTTGTAATTACTGAGGAAGAAATGAATGAAGGTATCTCAAGATTTGAGAAGGCGCTCAAGAAGGTGATAGGCTGAAATCGGTAGAATCTGTCGGAAAATCCAGAATAAATGTGGTCTGCGGTTCAATTTCAAGCCGCAGACTGCCTTTCAGCTGCTGGGTAAAAGCAGTCAGAATCTGCATTCCATAGGAATCGGATTTAGCAATATCTATATTCTCCGGAAATTTCCTTCCGCTGTTCGATAATGAAAGACGCCAGGTATTATCACCG
>DMKD01000398.1 GCA_003454605.1 Spirochaeta sp.
CTCTTCAAGCCTATCCATCGAGAATTGGGCTCCAATCTGCCCGACTATGCCCGCAGCAAGTCTGGATGCGATGATTCCGCTCTCTTCAAGTCCTAGACCGCTGCATAATCCATAGATGAATCCCGCAGCATATATGTCACCGGCGCCGGTTGTATCTATAGCATTAACTTTGTAAACGGGAATATCGAAAGATTCGCCGTCGCTTTTTACAACAGAACCGCAGCTTCCGTTTTTCACTACTGCAATTTCACAGATATCGGCAAGTCTGTTCGAGCAGTATTCAAGATCATCATTACCGAACATCAGCCGTGCCTCCTCGGCATTAGCCAGAACAATATCGAAGTGCTTCTCAATCAGTCTGCAGAACTCTCCCTCACTGCGTTTTACGGCAAAGGGGTCTGCGACATCAAAAACTATCGTGGTACCTGCTTCTTCCGCAATCGAAATGGCCTTTAACAGCGCTTTTTTCTGGTTGTCGGTATCCCACATATAACCTGTGAAGTACAGATAATCTGCAGCACGTATAGATTCAGGCTGGATATCATCCCTGCAGTATTTCTGATTGTTCTCAAGGCTTGTGTTCATCGTACGCTCGGAATCAGGGCTGACAAGGATAATGCTTGAGCCGGTGTTTCCCTCATCGCGGGTAAGAAACGAGGTAATCCCGTGTTCAGTCAGCTGATTCTCGTAGCGCTCCCCGAAGTCGTCATCTCCGATCTTCCCCGAAAGCGCAGCATCTATGCCCAGCTGAGCGAGCGTTATTACAGTGTTCGGAGCAGAGCCCCCGCAGTGATATTCGCTGTTGTGAGAGCTTGTATATTCGACAATTCTGTCCCGCTCTTCACCTTCAACAAGCTTCATTATGCCCTTATCAAGACCGAGCTCTGCTAAATCGCTGTCTGTGGCGCTTGAAACTATATCAATGAGTACATTTCCGATTCCGTATACCTGTAATTTCCCCATTAGCTTAATATGCCTGATAAATGTTGTTTTTTCAAGGACAGACGGAATATTAAAATTAGATTTGCCCTATAGATTTACGCCCTTGATATATTCAGGTCTGGCGTTATAATTAACCTATGGCCGATTATGTTCAGGGAACAAGCCCTAAAAAAAATGTAAAGTACACTTACGCTGATTATCTGACCTGGCCTGATGATGAAAGATGGGAACTAATCAACGGTATTGCCTATGGGATGAGTCCGGCCCCGAAAACCGGGCATCAGAGGTTGTCAAGAGAACTAAGTTGCGCAATATTTAATTTCCTCGACGATAAATCCTGCGAGGCCTTTTCTGCTCCTTTTGATGTTAAACTTTCAGAGGAAACGATAGTTCAGCCGGATATCTCGGTGATCTGTGATGCATCCAAGATTGATGATAAAGGCTGCAACGGCGCACCAGAACTGGCTATCGAAATCCTCTCTGATTCAACTGCCTACAAGGATGAGACGGAAAAACGGCTGCTTTATGAGAAGCATGGAGTTCTTGAGTACTGGATAATCAATCCGGGCCTGCCCGAGCTTATTAAATTCACGCGGGGAAAAAATGGATTCGAAAAACCACAGCATCTTTCAAAGGATGAAATATTGACGAGTGAAGTTCTTGAAGGCTTTGAATTGCCGCTTGATAAATTATTTTCAAGTCTTGGCAATAAAGGCGAATAGACCGGGTCCAATAATTCTCTATTCAAAAAATTAATCCGCTGTCGAAATTCATATCTTTTTGATATAATTCGATAACGGATTTGATATGAATGAAAACATCATACCGCATAATTTCAGCGTCTCCTCAAAAATGCGTGAAAAGCTAAGGGGTCACCCGGGGCTCGTTCTCTGGTTCACCGGCCTTTCGGGCTCAGGAAAATCTACCATTGCCCACGCTCTCGACCTTGCACTATATAAGCAGAATATTCATACATACATCCTTGACGGCGATAATATCCGAAGCCGTCTGAACTCGGACCTGGGTTTTTCAGAAGCGGACCGTAACGAAAACATCCGCCGTATAGCTGAGGTAGCAGCCCTCTTTGCTGATGCGGGATTTATATGCATTACGGCCTTTATCTCTCCATTTCGCCGCGGCCGTGAAAGGGCGCGCCACCTGCTGCCCGAGGGCCGCTTCATTGAAATCTACGTGAATTGTCCGCTGGCAACAGCCGAGGCTCGTGATCCGAAGGGGCTCTATAAAAAAGCACGCCGGGGGGAGATTCATGAGTTCACCGGCATTGACAGTCCCTTTGAGGAGCCTGTCAATCCTGAAATAACGATAGACAGCTCTAAACTATCAGTTGATGAAGCAGTCAAACATATTCTCAGCTGCTTAAAAAAGGGGCAGTATGGACTATCTTGAAGAACTTGAGCAGACGAGTATCTATATCCTGCGGGAGGCATACGCGAATTTTAAAAATCTGGCAATGTTGTGGTCGGTTGGAAAAGACAGCACCGTCCTTCTCTGGCTTGCCCGCAAGGCTTTTCTGGGACATGTTCCCTTCCCCCTCGTTCATATAGACACGAATTTCAAGATTCCCGAGATGATCGAATACCGTGACCATTTGGCGCTTGAGTGGGGCCTGAACATGGTCTACGGCGAAAACCGGGAGGCTCTTGAATCGAAACAAACCTACCCTGACGGCGCGGTAGACCGAATCACCTGTTGTTCTCTCCTGAAAACGCAGGCGCTGAGGCAGACCCTCGATGCAAGCGGCCCTCGCTACCGGTTGAATCATGAAACCCGAAGCTATGAACCTGATACTAACAGCGAAGCATACACCGGAGTAATAGTCGGCGCCCGGGCAGATGAAGAGGGTTCGCGCAGTAAGGAGCGCTACTTCTCTCCCAGGGACAGGCAGAATGAGTGGGATGTGGGTGATCAGCCGCCCGAGTTCTGGAACCAGTTTAAAACCGATTTCGCCCCGGGGACCCATGTGCGGATTCATCCTCTGCTCGACTGGACCGAGCTTAATATCTGGGAATACATTAAAAGTGAAAGCATTCCTACAGTATCGCTCTACTATAATCAGGGTGAGGGTACCCGTTATCGAAGCCTCGGCTGCTCGCCCTGTACCGAACCTATTAAATCTGATGCTCACAATGTTGATGAGATAATCGAGGAGCTGGCAAACGGGAAACTCTCCAATATTGCCGAGCGTTCGGGCCGCGCTCAGGACGCCGAAGACGGGGGCGGGCTTGAGAGTCTGCGCCGCGGAGGGTATATGTGATGAGTCCGGAAAAGCATAAAACGCAGATGAATATAGTCATTGCCGGGCATGTCGACCACGGTAAGAGCACGGTGATAGGACGGCTTCTTGCCGATACGAAGAGCCTGCCCGAAGGGAAGCTTGAGGCAGTGAGGCAGAACTGCGAGCGCAATGCCAAACCCTTCGAATATGCATTTCTCCTCGACGCGCTTAAGGATGAGCAGGCGCAGGGCATCACGATTGATGCCGCCCGCGTGTTTTTCGGGACTGAAAAGCGGGATTACATCATTATCGATGCACCGGGGCATATTGAGTTTCTAAAAAACATGGTAACCGGTGCCAGCCATGCCGAATGCGCACTGCTTGTAATTGATGCTGTTGAAGGGGTTCAGGAGAACTCGCGCCGCCATGGGTATATGATTTCAATGCTCGGCATCAGGCAGATCATTGTCCTGGTCAACAAGATGGATCTTGTAGGCTGGGATGAGGCCGTTTTTAATAGAATAAAGGAAGAATACAGTGCATTCTTAAGTGAAATCGGGACAGGGGCTATCACCTACATCCCAGTGAGCGGCACGGAGGGAGATTCGATCGCAGCCCCCGGTGAGAATATGGACTGGTATAAAGGCATTACAGTGCTTGAAGCGCTTGACCGTTTCGAAAAAGAGGAGTCAATTGACGGGAAACCGTTTCGAATGCCGGTGCAGGATATCTACAAATTCACAAGCCTTGGAGACAGTCGTCGAATGATTGCAGGTACTGTTGAAACCGGCAGTGCAGCTGTGGGTGACGAGCTGATTTTTTATCCGTCGGGAAAGCGAAGCAGAATTAAGAGCTTTGAGGGTTTTAATCTCCCCGATGTTCAAACCCGTGTCTCCCAGAGGCAGGCGACAGCCTTCACCCTCGATGAGCAGATCTACATCCGCCGCGGCGAGATCGCGGCTAAGGCCGTAGAGCCCGGTCCCCGCGTATCAAGCAGGCTCCGGGTTAATCTCTTCTGGCTGGGCCGACGCCCGGTGAAACCTGAGCATGAGTACTTGTTTAAGTGCGGGACGCTGAAAATACCCGCAAGGGTTGAAGAGATTTCGAGGGTGATCGATGCATCAACTCTCAAGGTTCAGCAAAGCTGCCGGCAGATTAAGCGCAACGATGTGGCCGAATGTATTATCAAGCTTAAAAAACCGGCCGCCTTCGACATCGCAACAGAGTTTGAAGGCACAGGCCGCTTCGTCCTCGTCGATGACTACGAGATTGCCGGCGGGAGGATAATCAGGGAGGACCTGCCCGACAGCCATACTGAAATTCGCGATAAGGTTTTTCTGCGTAATTTCAAATGGGAGAAGAGTTTCATCAATCCCTCTCACCGGGCCGAACGCTATAATCAGAAGTCTCATCTCATCCTTATCACAGGCGGCAAGGACACGGGCAAAAAAACCATCGCGAAACAGCTGGAAGAGCAGCTTTTCAACGATGGCAAGTATGTGTATTTTCTGGGTATCGGCAATGTCCTCTACGGTGTTGATGCTGATATAAAGAGGGCGGGCGTAAACGGGACCACCCGGCGCGAGCATATCAGGCGTCTGGCCGAGGTTTCCCACCTTCTAATGGATACGGGGCTCATCCTGATAGTTACTGCAATGGACCTGACCCAGAAAGAGCTTGAAATTATCAAGACTGTAGTGGAGCCCGAGAACATCGAGACTCTATGGGTAGGTGAGAAGGTAAGCACCGATATCAACTACGACTTCTGTTTCGATGACGGCCGGGCTGCCGATGAGGCATGTGAAATCGTCATTCAGCGGCTGCAGGAACGGGGCGTCATCTTCAAGGTATGGTAGGCATGGTTTTTCTAATGTTATTACTATATATTGGTGTACAATGGTAAACGGTTTAACGGCAAAATATGTAAAAACCTCCTCAGGATATATGGGCCAAATTCTGGAATGGCCGGAGGTGGTTACCGAAGGACCTAATCTTGAAGACTGCAGAGCTTCATTGTTAGATGCCGCTCAAGAAATGGTTCTGGCTTATCGGCAGATGGACAAAGAGATTCCTGTAGAACATTCTTTTTTTGAAACAATTCTGGTAGAAATGGCATAATGTCGGTAAAACGAAAAGTTTTAAGTTATCAGCCACGGTTATATCAGGCTGTACAGGCGGGTAACACAGATTGATATATGGTATAGGTATTCAGAGATATAAGAAATTAATATTATCCGGGAACCGCTGCCTTGCTTTGTTATGCAATCGCCGCTGAGCGTACACTTGAATTTCTCAGTGGCCTGGTAGCACCTTATTCATATGAAAAAGGTGGCAAGACAGCACTTTATTCCTATGAAAAAAGTGCTGTTGGTGTTATAATCAACTATGCGACGGAAGATTTCAGATGATTTAATGAAATGGAAGGGTTCAAAAGAGCCGTATATGCTTACGGGGGCCAGGCAGGTAGGAAAAACATATATCCTTGATACATTCTGTAAGAGTAATTTTGATCACTATATCTACTTGAACCTTGAGAAAGACAGTGAGATCTCCGCAATATTTGATGAAACAATTAATCCTGAAGAGATCGTTAAAACGATAGGACTGCTTAAAGACATTTCTATAAATCCGGAAGACACTGTAATTTTTTTTGATGAGATTCAGGTATCTGAAAAAGCTGTTACTTCATTAAAATATTTCTGCGATTCGGAAGTAAAATATAATATTGTATGCGCAGGAAGCCTATTAGGGGTTGCTTTAAACAGGTTTCAAAGCTCATTTCCTGTCGGTAAGGTTCGAATAAAAAATCTTCATCCAATGAATTTTGAGGAATTTATGTTTGCTCTAAATCTGGATGAATTGCGAGATCAGATAGTGAGCTGTTTTCATAATAATAGAAATATGACGACAGCTATCCATGAAAAATTACTATCCCTGTATAAAGATTACCTTTTTGTAGGGGGTATGCCCGCTTCAATTCTTGAATATTTACGTAAAGATGCTGATCTTCAGCAATACGACAGAACTGTTAAAAGAAATATTTTAGACTGTTATGTTGCGGATATGAGTAAATATACAACGACTGTAGAAAACAATAAGATAAAACAGGTTTTTTTATCAATACCGAAACAGCTGGGGCGGGAAAAATCAAAGTTCAACTATAATATTGTTTCTGAAAAGGCAAAAGGCAGATCATATAAAAGTTCAATTGAATGGCTGGTCAGCAGCGGTCTTGTTGATATTTGCAGGCTGATCACAACTCCCAGAATTCCATTAAAGGTTTATGAAGAAGAAAATCTTTTTAAATTGTATTTAAATGATGTGGGTTTACTATGTGAACAGGCTGATATGTCTCCTCTTGATGTATTGGGTAAGAATATTGATATTTTTAAGGGAATGCTGACTGAAAATTTTGTATCTCAGACTTTTACAGCAAATAATATCAGTTTAAATTACTGGAGTTCTTCAAATTCTGCTGAAGTGGATTTTATTGTAAATATTGAAGGTTCATTAATTCCGGTTGAAGTAAAAGCAGCAGAAAATACGAAGGCAAAATCTCTTTCGGTGTACAGAGAAAAATACAATCCTGATTTTGTTGTTAAGCTTTCAGCTATGAATTTCGGGTTTTCCAATGGGATAAAAACTGTACCCTTATACGCTGCCTGGTTGATAAATTATGTGTAGGTAAGCAGCCATGGTTATATCAGGCTGTACAGGCGAGTAACACGGCACATGAGGCTCAGCTGCTCAATTATCATCATCGCTTCGCGGCTACTTTAAAAGTCAGACTATCGAGCTTAACGTAGTATCAGTAAATACCGTCCTGGAGGCGCTTTGTGCTGTAATTTTTAATAGATTCAGGATATAATAGAATTATGGGAGATTACCAGCAGGGAACAAGTCCCCAAAAAAATGAAAAATATACTTATAACGATTATCTTTCCTGGCCTGAGAATGAGCGTTGGGAATTGATTAAGGGTTTTGCATACAGTATGAGTCCGGCGCCTAAAACCAGACATCAGAGAATATCTGTTATTCTAAGCTCTGCTATTTTTGATTTTCTTAAAGGAAAGCCCTGCGAAATCTTTTCTGCTCCTTTTGATGTAAAACTAGATGATGATACGGTTGTTCAGCCGGACCTGTCTGTTATATGCGATAAAGATAAAATTGATGAAAAAGGATGCAATGGAGCTCCGGATTTAATCATAGAAATACTGTCTGAATCAACCGCTCTCAAAGATCAGACTGAGAAACGCCTCCTGTATGAAGAGTCTGGGGTTCGTGAATATTGGATAATAAACCCCGATTTACCGGAGGTAATGGCCTTTATCCATGACGGCAAATCCTTTGCTAAGCCTGTACATCTGTCAAAAGACGAAATTCTTGAAAGTGTTGTGCTTGATGGTCTTGTTCTGCAATTGGAAGAAGTTTTTTCAGAATAAACGTTCATATCTTGAACAAAAATCCTTAAAATTCGTATAATTTCACTACTTTTTTACCTGATCTGCTTGAATTTATCTTTAGCAGGGATATAATTGTTCATACATCGAACACGAAGGAAATCGAAAACCATAGATTTTCCAATTTCCTTTTGAAGTATTTATTAAAATACTTCATGGTCTTATTGCATATACCCTTTCTTCTGCCATTCAGTCAGTTTCGGCGGCGTTTGTGTATGGTTTGGGCTTAGTTTTAATTTTTAATCCGTACTGAATTTTTTTTATAAAAATGAGGACGGAATGACCCGCTGTGCAATTTTGAAAATCAGGTTTATAATTATTTTATGGGATTATCGAAGAGACATTTAGATTACAATCCAATCGCTCTCTCTTTTTCGGCCGAAGCTATTGCCTGTGAAATAAAAAAACAGGTTCCTGAGGTTGTTTTTGCTTATATAGCAGGATCAGCAGCAGAAGATTGCGTTGTAAAAGCATACAGTGATATCGATATAGCAGTTTTTCTTAAGACAAAGGTTGAATGGGATATATATGATAAAATATTCCGAATCTGTGAAGATTTAATTGGTGATGTCCGCTGTGATCTCGGTATCTTGAATACTTCCGAGCCTGTTTATTGTTTTGAAGTGTTAAAGGGCAGGTTTTTATTCACCAGAGATGAAGAAGTCTGGTTGAAATTCTATTCAAGAACATGCCGCGAGTATGAAAGTGCGATGTTTCATTATAAAAAACAGAGACAATATCGGATAGAGGCAAAGAATGCATTATAATGGAGTTGTTCAACGTAAAATCGCAATGCTTGATGATCAGCTGCTTCAGATAGAAAAACATATCAGCAGCCTTTCATATGAAGAGTTTAAAGATAACTGGCTATTAAAAAGCGGTGCTGAGCGAGCATTACAGGTTGCTGTTGAAATAATGATTGATATAGCTGAGCGAATAATTGCATTGAACAATGCCGGGCCTGCAGAGTCAGCAGCTAAAGCTATGGAAAAACTCGAAAGCCTTGAAATTATTAAATCAGCGGAACCTTATCGTTCAATGGTGAAATTCAGAAATATTATAGTGCACGAATATGAAGAGATAGATCCTCAGATAATGTGGGATCTTTTACAAAATCGACTTGATGATTTTAGAGCTTTTCGTGATGAACTTGATCAAGTTAAATAGGTTTTGCTGATGGACTATGATGCAAAATATCTGAGTATAGTTAAAAATAAGCTGCTTGCGTTAACAGAGGGCACATCTGCAAAGGTGTTTCTTTTTGGTTCCAGAGCTGCGGGTAACTGGCGTCAGGGATCTGATATTGATGTAGGTTTTGAAAATATCTCTAAAGAGGAATTCAGAAAACTGTC
>DMKD01000409.1 GCA_003454605.1 Spirochaeta sp.
GACGAGATCGAGAAGGCCCACCCGGATGTATTCAACCTGCTGCTGCAGGTTCTTGAAGAGGGCGAGCTTGCAGATAACCTCGGTCACAAGGTTTCATTTCGAAATGCAGTTCTGATTATGACGAGTAATGCAGGGGCTAGAGAAATCAACAGGGGTTCATCACTCGGTTTCTCGGTACACGAAGGTATAATGGACCATGGTGAAATAAAGACCTCGGCCATGACTGAGTTGAAACGTGTTTTCAGACCCGAGTTCCTGAACAGGATAGATGATATTGTTGTTTTTCACAGTCTCGATAAGAAAGAAGTAAGCGCCATCTTTGACATCATGATGTCCGAGGTTGCTTTGCGGCTCTTTGAGAATAATATTTTCATCGAGACCAGCAAGAGAGCTAAGGAAAAGATGATCGAAGACGGCTATGATGTCAAATACGGAGCGAGACCGCTGAGACGTACGATTCAGAATGAGATTGAAGATTCACTTTCGTTGGAAATACTGAAGGGGAATTTTAAGAGCGGTGATCACATTCTAGTAGAATGCCGAAACGACAAGATTAAATTCAAACTTAAGAAAGTGCTCAGCATAGATGAGGCAAATGTTAAATAAACCCTTAAGCAGCCTGTCTTTTACTGCATTTGACTTTGAAACGACCGGTCTTTATCCCGATAAGGATCGGATAATCGAGATCGGCGCGGTAAAATTTGATCTTAAGGGTGATGAGTACCGTTTCTCAGGATTGATAAACCCGGGGGTGAGCATCCCTTCCGGAGCGTCGGCAGTTAACAATATATACGATAAGGATGTCGCCGATAAACCTCCAATAGAAGAAATCATGCCGGCCTTTATCAACTTTGTCGACGACAGTGTTCTGATTGCCCATAACATAGGATTCGACGCCAGTTTTCTTATGCAGACTAACGAACGGCTCGGACTTAAGACCCCCGATCTGATTTGTCTTGATACAATTCTTCTTGCAAAGCAATATTTCAAGGGATTGTACAGCTACAGTCTTGAAAACATCTCCAAGGCAATCGGGATAAATATTGAGAATGCTCATCGGGCGGAAGACGACGCGGAAGCATGTATGAAACTGTTTCTTAAATGTCTTAAAAAAATTCCGGATTACAGTTACCTTGAGTTGAAAGGGCTGCTGAAACATTCCGGACTAAGAAAAAAAACTCTCGTACAAAATTACGCAGCGGGCAGGTAAGTACTATGAATCTTGAAGCATTTGTGCTCGGAACAGGCGGCATGATGCCGCTGCCGCATAGATTTTTAACATCTGTGCTTTTAAGGCGGGAAGGCGATCTATTTCTTTTTGACTGCGGTGAGGCAACCCAGATCTCGCTTCGTAAACTGAATCTAAAGTGGAAGAAAATTTCGGCTATTTTTATATCCCATACACATGCGGATCACGTAACCGGTCTGCCGGGAATTCTCATGCTTTCTTCACAGGTTGATCGTGATGAGCCTCTTTATATCTATGGTCCTCCGAAGATTCGGGAGTATGTTGAAACAAGCAGAAAAGTCCTGGATATGTATATCAATTATGAGATTATTATCCGCGAAATAAAGGAAGACGGTGAGATATTCCAGGGCGACGGATTCAGTGTATCAGCATTCAGTCTTGAGCATTCAAAACCCTGTATTGGTTACACTCTTACCGAGGAAAGCCGTCCCGGTCTTTTCTTTCCCGAAAAGGCCGAGATGCTGAAGGTCCCAAAGGGGCCGCAGTGGTCGGTACTGCAGAAAGGTGAGAACGTAGAGCTCGAAGACGGCAGCATTGTTAAACCTGAGGATGTTATGGGATGTGAACGCGCAGGCAGGAAATTCTCGTATGTTACTGATACTCTCTATCTTGAGAAGATTGCGAAGCATGTAGGTAACTCCGATTTATTTATATGTGAGGGTATGTTCAGACATGAACTCGAAGAAGACGCGGCTGAAAAGAAACACATGACTGCAGTTCAGGCAGCGATCTGCGCAAATGATGCGGGCGGCGTCAAAAAAATGGGACTGATCCATTACAGCCCGCGCTACATTGAATCGGATTTAAAGAAGATGCTTAAAGAAGCCAGAGAAGTCTTTCCCGACACCTTTCTTACGAGAGACGGAATGCAGATTGATATTCCAAATATAGATTAGATTGTAGTAGCTATATACTCTCTGTACTTGTTCAAATCGGTTCTGAAAGAGATGGTCGTACTTTGTTTCTCTTCTTCAGCCTTGTTTAAGGCTGCACGCGCTTCTTGTATCATGCGTTTCTCACTAAGAAGGCGGCTATTTCTGGATGTCAGTCCCGCATAGACCCTGTATGAGGAATCATGGAAACGTGCCAGCAGGTTTTTCTTGAATTTTTCAACCTCAATCTGTCCTTCATCTATATCCTTTTCGGGAATAATTACACAAAAGGTATCTTCTCCTGATTCGAAGGCAAGATCCTTGTATGGAAAATGCTCAATTATCAATTCGGAAATATTCCGGTATGGGATGAAGCCCGACTGGCTGGCTATGCTTATGAATGCAAGACAGCTGTCCTGGTCGAAGGATGCAGCTCTTTTGAGTTCGGCATCAAGTTTCTCAGAAAGAAAATGTTCCCAAACCAGTCCGCTTCGTTCGGAATACATCCCGGATAATGAACCTTCGGCCGTTTCCGGAACGGCAGCATCCTCAAGCAGCTGTACATCCATTTCAGGGAGTTCTGAAGACGGCCTCTCGGGCTCTGGTTCAAAGTCAGATTCATCAATGACTGCCTTTTTCCGGACCGGCAGCTGAGTCAGCAGTATCACCGACAGCATAAGATAGATAAGAGCGGCAATGAGGGCATTTCTGAGAATTGGGAAAAAGAGTTTACGGTCAAGAAGATCGAAAACTATCGTGGAATTTACTGTGTATCCGTTTGAAAAATAAAGTTTAGTCTTGTAAATCCTCATAAAAGGATGCAGAGGGGAAATTTCAGGAAGATCCGCGTCGGGATTAAAACCCTTTTCGACCGAATCGCCTAGAAGCCTGAGGTCTGAGATTTTGATATACTGAAGACCTTCCGAATCCGAATCAAGAATCACTGCAGTGAGTTTTTTATGTTTCCTGAAAACATCAGCTAAATTTTCGGTGAAAAAATCAGACGAAAATGAATAATCTATAGAATAAGCGCTGTCTATTTCAGAATTGATAGATGAGGCTGAGTCTGCAGCGACTTCAAATTCCTGAGTACGGATTGTATAGAACGCATACCAGAGATAAATAACCAGCAGTACGTAGAATATTATGCTTAATACAAAAAATAATTTTATGCCCTTTGTTGCCATATATATTATTATACGGAAGAAAACAGATATGTATATAACTTTTTTTGCAAAAAAAAACATCATCCGTTATAATGGTTGAATGTTAAGGAAGAGCATTCTAAAAGGCAGTTGGTATCCGGACAGGGAAGCTGATATCTCCAGTGAACTCGAGCGGTGGAGCGGTGATATTACAGCAGATTCTGGCCTGCTTTCGGCTGTAGTACCGCACGCTGGATGGTATTATTCCGGAAGAACAGCCGCGGAAGCCTTAAAAAGCCTATGCCCGGGTAAAGAGGTTCTAGCGGTAATCGGGGGGCATCTCCCGCCGGGAAGCAGTATAATAGCCGCTCCCGAGGAGCAGATTGAGACTCCCCTGGGATCTTTGAATAATCGACTGGATTTGATACGCCGACTATCCGGCGAACTTGTAATTGGCGATGACATCTTCAGCGATAACACGGTCGAAGTGATTCTTCCAATGATTAAGGCCTTTTCTCCCGAAGCGGAAATAATGTGGCTTCGAGCACCGGCCGATGAAAAATCAATTACATTGGGCGAGAAACTTTATGAGCTTGCAGAATCAGAGCAGATAGATCTTTCGGTAATCGGATCTACCGATCTGACTCATTACGGAAGTAACTATGACTTCTACCCTGAAGGACCCGGGGCTGACGGGCTCGACTGGGTAAAAAATGTGAACGATGCCGGGATTATCAACCTGCTGACTGATTACAGGCTTGAGG
>DMKD01000279.1 GCA_003454605.1 Spirochaeta sp.
AGTAATCTGGTTTATAACATTGAAGTTTCTTCGGCCCTCAATAGTTGGTGGAGCAGCAATTGCTTTTCTTATGTCATTTGAGAACTTCAATACAACCCTCTTTCTTGTCGGAGCAGATTCCACGCTGCCGATCAACCTCTATCAGCAGGTACGTGATGGTTCGACACCGGTTATAAACGCAATATCTTTCATTCTTATAATTTCCACCTCGATTATTGCGGTCGCCAATTTATACGTTGGTAATAAAAAAGAAAAATGATGAAATATTTCACAATCGCACAAATTACAGACCTTCATGTGGGAAGGACCATCACCTGCCCTTCGGGCGAAGTGGATCTTTTCGATCAGCTGGTAAAGACTGTAAAGCATATCAACAACTTTGATCCTCCCGTTGACCTTGTAGCTGTTACCGGAGATCTTGTAAATCACGGACACCTTGAAGATTACAACAGAGTAAAAAGGGAACTGGATAAACTCAATGCCCCCTATTTCATTGTCGTCGGTAATCATGATCAGAGACAGACTCTGCGCCGTGTTTTTCACGACCACCCCTATCTCGCCGGTGACGGTGAGTTTATTCAATACGCTATAGAAGATAAACCAATAAGGATAATTGCCCTTGATACTCTGGAACCCGGAACCCATTTCGGACTGCTCTGCAAAACGAGATTAGACTGGCTGAAGAACAAACTGAAGCAACAGCCTGATAGACCGACGCTGATCTTCATGCATCACCCCCCCTTCGAGACAGGAATGCCCTACCCCGACAGCTTGGGTATGCACGGTAAAAAAGAGTTTGGTGAAATTATTGCAGGATGCAATCAGATTGAAGCTATTGCCAGCGGTCACACTCATCGTGACTCTGTGGTTGGCTGGAAAGGAACTATTGTTTATGTTACTCCAAGTTCATCCTTCAGTTATGCCCTGGAGTTTCACGATGTTGACGATCTTACCCCCCTGATGGAACCCACGGCCTATAGATTGCTGCGCTGGGATCCTGAAGTCGGACTGGTTTCTCATTTGAATTATACAGATGATTACGAATACGGACTAAGTGAAGGTGTTCCGGAACCTCCAAAAAATTAAAACAGTCTATAGACTCATATCTATATTTCAGCCACAGGTACTGATTAGATCCTTCACAACCGGGTCATCCGATTCAATCACAAAAATATTGAGATGATCCATGGCGCGGGTCATTCCGGTGTATATGAGGTTGCGAAGCAGCGATACTCATTTTTCGCCTTTCCCTTTTTATCCTTGATTATCGAACGTGCGGAGGGTAATATGATAGTATGGAAGTCAAAGAAACCAATATTGATGATATTATAAAACGCCTCATTGATTTATACAATCCTAATGAAATTTTTCTTTATGGTTCACATGCCTGGGGAGAACCAACTAAAGACAGTGATGTTGATTTGTGCATAGTCCTGAAAAAATCTGATAAATCCCAAGCAGACAGGATACGTGACGGTCTTCGAATTTTACAAGGGATCAGAATCCCCATTGATTTACTTGTTTTAACTGAAGATGAGATTAAAGAAAGAAAAGAACACCCATCAACTCTAATTTTTAAAATTATTAATCATGGTAAAAAACTATATGCTGCCGCATGAAGAATGCATAGACATTACGCCTTCGTTTAGTGATATTTTTGAAGATTGTATTTTCCTAAATCCATTTGCAACTCTATTCCGATACCCCGAAGGTGAATTAATGCCGTCAGTTGAAGAAGTGGAGAAAGCCATTACTGCCTCTAGTCGGATAATGGAATTTGTAACTGGGAAAATAAGTTAGCACCATCTTATGATTCATACACCGCCTTCAAATCCTTCACAACCGGGTCATCCGATTCAATCACAAAAATATTGAGATGATCCATGGCGCGGGTCATTCCGGTGTATATGAGGTTGCGAAGCAGCTGTTCAGCCTGCTGCTTCGAGTATTTTTCAAGACGGGTCAGCTCAGGCAGATACATAAGGATGACTGGGAAATCGAGCCCCTTGCATGAGTGCAGGGTCGAGACATTAACACTGCCCCGGTTTACAAAATCGAAATCATCGGTATTAACCTGTACTGATGCAATTCCATTCTGCGCAAGCAGATCTTCAATCTCGGCAATATACCTGTTTCGGGGCGTGAGGATACAGATGTTTTCAGGGTCATAGCCAAGCTCCTGTGTAAACAGCCCTGCCCGCTGCAGCAGCTGCTTCTCAAGTTCAGCTTTTTCCTTTTTTAGATACAGCTCGCTCGGCGGGCCTTCTCGGAAAGACACGGCCTTTTGCTGCTCTTCAATCTTGTCTGCGCCTCCGCCGCGAAAAGAATCTGCTGCTGCGATAATCTGTCTAGTATTGCGAAAATTGGTTTTAAGGACCTTCGTCGTGCCGCGGATGTCTATTCCTGCCCGCACAAATGGCGTTTGAGCCACATAGAGGCTCTGCTGAAAATCTCCCGACATTATGAGCGGTCCGCTCGTGATTGATTTTACAGCTGACAGGGCTGCGGGATTGAGGTCCTGCACCTCATCTATAAACACAGTCTGCAGAGCTTTGGCAGCTTCCTTCTTCCGGCTTCGCCCGGTGAGCTCTGCAAGCCTCATTCGTCCATAGTTTACCGAGTATCTGCGGTTCTCAATCATATAGCTGATGTAGTCGTCCCTTATGCTCCAGATGAGCTCACGCTGCCTGCGGGTAAGAGGGCTGTTCATTCCCTCACGGGCTATCAGCTTTTCGGTGTATTCCTTTTTGGTAACAAGCCTGCCTATGAGAAAATCTTCAAGCTCGGCCGTCAGCTCCTGCGGGCTCATAAACTCAGGCTGCTCTATCCCCTCGATAAAATGCCCGGTAACGGTGAAATCATATGAATAATCTTCACCGATTGTTTTAAGGTGATCGAATACCAGGGTATCTACCGTTGAAAAGAGTACCGGAGGTATGTCCATTTTCATCAGCATGGCTGTAAACCGGCTGTATTTAACAAGAGTCTTTGTGTAGGTAATGAAGATGACGGGATTTTCCTCATAGAAATCCAGCCTGCCCTGCGACAGAACCTTACGCATGGCGCCAATCAGCACAAGTGATTTTCCTGTTCCAGCTGAACCGCTTATGAGGAAATCATGTTTAAAATTGATCTGCTCGACTATAGCCTCCTGCTCAGGCGACAGCCGGGCTATAAGGCGCTCATAATCAAGCCTGCTTCTTGTATAAACGGTAAGGCGCCCCATGTGCTCAAGATACTCGCGCAGCTGCAGATACTGCTCATTCTTCTTCAGCAGCAGGTTTATCTTCTCTTTCAGTTCATGCCTTTCAACCCTAAGCCCGTTAATCTTATCGCCTTTGCCGCCTGAACTTTTGTGTGCCGATTCTATTTCAATTTCCTTGGCGGCAAGCTCATGTTTCAGCGCTTCAAGCTGCTGCCTTAGTTCTCTGTAGTCTTCAAGCTGGGAGTTAAGGCTGCCGTTGCGCTTTTTAAGCTCTGCAAGCTGCTGCTGCAGGGTGGAGATGATGACACTCTGTTCTACGGGGCTTCCCTTCTCCTGCCAGATCTTAAGGTTTTCATTGAAAAGCTTCAGCTGACGATCTGAGTCAATACCGGCGAGGCTGCAGAAACGGAGAAACAGACTTGTGGCGGCACGGGCTTCTTCGGGAGCAATTTCAGAAAACTGATGCCGTACCATGTTAGTAAGGTGATGCTGCTTTCCAAGCCTACCAAGACTGCCGAGCCCGTCGATGAAGGTATTGCCGTATTCTTCAAGCAGCTTCTCGCGGAACTTCCAGGTTAGCTCGGGAAAGCTGAGTTCATCACCGTAGTGTTTTACTTCACGCAGGTAGTATTCGACGAAGGAATGCAGAGCGAGGATGTAGAAGCCTTCATCGGTACCTATGAGGTTGGTGAGACGCTTGATCTTGGATTCGACTGAATCGGGCATAGAAAGATTATACACCCGCAGAAGCTTCCCGCGCTATTCGGTTTTTTTTGCAGGGGTTTGTCGGCTGCGGATCAATTCTTTAGTGCTTTCTCCCTCGAAAGACACCAGATCGTTTACGCCTTCGATTTTACCATAGAGACCCTCGTCTTCAGCAGCGTAACGTACAGAACCAATAAAATTACTATTGATTAAAGGATTTTGCAACTATAATTCAGTTGCAGATATGATGATTAAGGACTACTTTGTCTGGTGTTCTATCGAAATTCATTTTATCAGCTATATTTTTATAGGTTGCTATAGTTATCCTGGAGCAACTTCCTCCTGAGTATAATCGTTTTCCTGTTTTTGTTGGCCACGAATGAAGAGCCCCACGGATAAAAGATGATGGATAATTGGTGAACCAAAATGAATTGGGTGGTAACCGTACATTAATAAGCGAAATCCTGTCAGGGAAAAGGGAGATGAACCTCGGTCATATCCGCAGACTATCAGAGAAATACGGAGTCTCACCGGAAGTCTTTATATAGACGATTCCTTAAATGTATTCTGTTATGAACCGTTCTCCGTATTCGAGCAGGAAGCGGTTCATCACCGGTTTTCATTCACGCAGCGGCATGTTGCTAAACGCTCATGAGGTTGAGTATCTTCTAATTGGCCGCTATGCCGTCGGTTACTATGGTTATCCCAGAATAGCATAAAGCAGCACTAAGGATTTATAGAAATTAGAGTATTTAACCACGGATATAAGCTGTAGAGATGCATTGCAACACGGATGAACACGGATTCCGGCTAGAGCAAAGAAGCGGTGTTTCTGAAATGTATTTTTTGCTTAGCTTTTAAGTTTTGCTGAATCATTTCTGTATGGTTACAGTATTAAAATATATTCAGAGGTTAATTCATCTTCAAGATTCCCATATATGACTTTTCATCTTATCTTCCTCCAGATTTTCTTATTTTAACGCTCATTTCATTGCGTTCAAGACTGGTGTTTAAGCGTTTTGTGTTGTAGGGATTTCGTGTTAATATTCAGTAAATATGGATGAGAAAACAGCGAAGTATTATGAGAATCATGCTCAAGATTTGCTTAAGCGATACAATTCAGCAGAATCGCCACTGGCGTCACTTGTTCCTGTTCTTTTTGAAAAGGGACAGAGGGTGCTCGATGTCGGATGCGGCAGCGGACGTGATGTTTCGCTTCTGCTGGAGATGGGCTACGATGCTTACGGAATTGAGCCGAGTGATTCATTGCGTGAACTTTCAGTAAAATCCAATCCGAAACTTGACGGCCATATTTTCAAGGGCTCTCTCCCCTATCTGCATGATGAATTAACGGGAGAATATGATCATATAATTCTATCGGCTGTATTAATGCACATTCCAGACAACAGTCTGTTTGAAAGCGCCTACTCTCTACGATCGATGCTGAAAAAAGG
>DMKD01000219.1 GCA_003454605.1 Spirochaeta sp.
TTACCGGCCTTAGCAGGAATGTTTGAGATTATCAGATCGTAGAGCTTTGATTCCCCCTCAACAGGCGATTTCAGACTCCCGGGAAGCAATCCTGCAGCGGTTCGAATGCCGTCCTTGCCGAGCTTGTTCAATTTGATATTCATTTCAGTGAAACGGAGAGCCAGAGCATCGCGGTCGGAGGCTGTAATATCGAGTTCGGGGAATTTTTTCTTGAGGCTGACTGCAATAACGCCGGTTCCGCATCCGGAATCGAGAATGCTGCCTTTTTCAGGAACAGATTTCTGTTGAGCAAGGGTTTTCAACAGCAGCCGCGTCCCTGAATCGACGCCGAAACTGCTGAATAAACCGAGAGAGAGGTAAAAACTAAGCCTCTCTCCCATAAAATTGAAATCAACCCGGCGGTTGATGTATTTGTCGTCGAAGCTTAGTTGTTTACCCGTTCTACATACTCCCCGGTTTCGGTGTTTACAAGGATGTTCTCACCCTGTTTGATGAAGATGGGCACCTTGACTCTGAGTCCTGTTTCAACGGTAACAAGCTTAGTCGCTCCGGTTACAGTATCACCCTTGAGGGCTTCAGCAGCTTCGGTTACGTTGTAGACTACTTTATAGGGGATCTTAATATCAATCGGTTTTTCATCCCACACAATTACACTGTAGGTTTCACCGTCTTTCATATATAGGGCTTTATCTGCCATGCTTTTTACGGGAACCTCGAACTGGTCATAGGTTTCCTGATCCATGAAATGGAAGCTGTCACCGTCTGAGTAAAGATACTGGCAGTCTTTGTCTTCAACCGTAATATCTTCAACATTATCCTGGCTCTTCATTGTTTCTTTCAAAACTGAGCCATCGAGAAGGTTTTTGAGTTTAAGTCTTACAAAGGCTGAGCCTTTACCGGGATTAACAAACTCCCTTTCCGCAACTACATAGGGTGCATTCTTTACGAAAAGAAACATCCCCTTGTCTATCTGCCCTGCTTTAATCATTGTTTTATTATCCTTAATTCTTGGTTATTTGCGGGAGTTTTTACTGAATCATTTTTTACATCTATGAAAAATGTAAAAACTCCAAAAGATCTGTAAAATGCAAGTTTTACATTCTTTAAAGTGTATCAGAAATCGGGAATAATATCACCCCCTCAAGTGACTTCCTGCCCGATAGAAGCATCATGAGTCTGTCGACTCCGAGGGCTGTTCCTGAACAAGCCGGGAAATTTTTTTTATACATTTCACACCAACTGTAATCAGTAGTCACCGATACCAGTGCGTCACGCTTAGTCCCTGCTTCATCTTTGAAGAAGCTGTTGACTCTATTGTAATTAGTTTCTTCGGTGTAGCAGTTGGCAAGCTCTATTCCGCCGGCATAGAGTTCCCACCGCTCAAGTCTGCCTGCTGTTGAAGAAGATTTTGCAAGCGCGGGGATTCCTGCGGGGTAGTCGTATATCACGAGCGGTTTATCCACTGGCAGGTTGGGTTCAATCCGGTGCACGAATATCATGTTGAACAGCTCTTCCCAGCTGTCTGATTCGGATGTGCTGAGCCCCAGGCCGGCTGCGAGATTCCGAAGCTGTATCCGCTCTTCATCGTGGCTGAGAAGGCCGGTGCAATGGCTGGAGATGTCGAAGTCTGCGTATTCATCGAAGGCTTCGGTCATTGTCATACGCCTGAACGGAGGCTGCAGGACTTCTATTCCATTGTTCTGTGCCGCCGGCCGGCTGAGCATATGAGTAAAGAAATCTTCGGTAAGTCCTATTGAATCCATGTAACCGGCTTCCATAATGTAATACTCAAGCATTGAAAACTCGGGGTTATGCCACCGACCGGTCTGCTCGGAATTACGAAAGCTTCTTGAGATACTGAATATATCGCCGGAACCTTCGGCGATAAGCTGTTTCAGATAGTATTCCGGAGAAGGCAGCATGAAAAGTTCACGCGAATTGCCGTAGGGATTGAGTTGCTCGGTCTTAAACAGTTCGATTGGTGCTTCAGGGATAACTCCCGTACTGAGCAGAGGAACATCGGCTTCGGTATAGCCCCGGCCGCTGAAGAAGTCCCTTATGTCTGCAAGAATCTCTGCCCGGAGTTTCATTATTTCTATCTGGTTTCGGCTCATTTTCAACTTAAATATAATGCATTTATTTTTTCCGGACAATGTTTTTAGCAGTCATATCTCAATAACCGGAAATTTTATGAATGTTCATTCGCGGAAATGCGCCTTGTAAATTCTGCTCATCTGCGCTTTAATGATCCCTGATGAATAACGCTTATATTATAGAAACCGCGGCTGAGCTTGGTCTTCGTGACCGGCAGGTTCAGGCCGTTGCCGATTTGCTTGCCGAAGGGGCAACCGTCCCTTTTATTTCCCGATACCGTAAAGAGATGACTGGTAACCTCGATGAGGTTCAGATTATCGCTATCCGCGACCGGATGGAAGAGATTGAGGCGCTTGAGAAGAGACGCGAATCAATTCTGAACTCGCTTAAAGAACGCGAACTGCTTACTCCTGAACTTGAAAAGGCGGTTAAGGATGCTAAGAGTCTGAACGTTCTTGAGGATGTCTACCTCCCT
>DMKD01000058.1 GCA_003454605.1 Spirochaeta sp.
CTCCTCTATGTCATAGTCGCGACCGGCAATATACGCGAAGATATCGTCCAGGCCGTTGCAGCAGCCAGGCAGGGTGCAGATGTGATTGCGGTTATCAGGACAACAGGACAGAGCCTGCTTGATTATGTGCCCTACGGTGAAACATCCGAGGGCTTCGGCGGAACTTACGCAACTCAGGAAAACTTTAGAATAATGCGGGCCGCCCTTGATGAAGTCGGTGAAGAGCTGAATCATTATATCCGATTGTGCAATTACTGTTCGGGATTATGCATGCCCGAGATTGCGGCTATGGGAGCCTTCGAGCGGCTTGATATGATGCTCAATGATGCCCTCTACGGAATATTGTTCAGGGATATTAACATGAAGAGGACATTGATAGACCAGTATTTTTCAAGACTTATAAATGCCTGCGCGGGCGTTATTATCAATACAGGTGAAGACAACTATCTGACAACCTCCGATGCATTTGAAGAAGCCCATACCGTGCTTGCGTCACAGTTTATTAATGAACAGTTTGCTCATAAAGCAGGCCTGAAGAATAATCTGTTAGGCTTAGGCCATGCCTATGAAATTTCGCCTGATATTAAAAACAGTTTTGTATACGAGCTGGCACAGGCTCAAATGGCAAAAGAAATATTTCCTGATGCGCCGCTTAAATATATGCCCCCGACAAAGTACATAACCGGAGATATTTTCACGGCTAATGTGCAGGATGCACTATTCAACATGGTTACAAGCATAACCGGACAGCGAATTCATCTGCTGGGGATGATCTCCGAAGCCGTGCACACACCATTTATGTCGGACAGGGCGACCGCAATTGAGAATGCGGATTATATTTCGCGCGCTATGGCGGATCTCGGTGATGAAATTACCTTCAAAAAGGATGGGATAATGTCAAAGCGTGCTAATGAGGTGCTGGATCAGGCGCTTGAATTACTCCGGAACATCGAAGATGTCGGCATGTTTAAGGCCCTGTCAAAGGGGGTGTTCGGGGGAATCAAGCGTGGAGAGATGAACGGTAAGGGGCTTGAGGGAGTGTTTCTGAAATCACCTGATTACATCAATCCGTTTATTGATCTGATGAAAGTTGAACTTGAGGAGGTGCTGTCATGAAACCATACGGCGATACGATGAACGACGGTAAGATACAGCTGAGTTTCACCCTTCCAGTCGGGAACGATGATAAGGCTGCAGAGGCCGCTAAACAGCTAGCTGTAAAAATGGGAGTGGAGCAGCCGGTAGTCGCTCTATCTAAATCGCTTGATAAGGCATTCACTTTTTTTGTGGTTTATGGAAGCACACGCCACAGTATTAATTATGAAGATATTGAAGTGGCCGGCATGGAAACTGAAACCATGGGAATGGTTGATATAAATACATTTATCAGAGAGAAGATAGGCCGGAAGCTTGTGGTTGTCGGGGCCTCGACCGGTACCGATGCCCACACCGTAGGCATTGATGCGATATTTAATATGAAGGGTTATGCGGGGCATTACGGTCTGGAACGCTATGAGATGATTGATGCCTACAACCTCGGTTCGCAGGTTGAAAATATCGATTTTGTCAGGACGGCTGTCAGGCTTAAGGCTGATGTTCTCCTTGTTTCGCAGACAGTGACTCAGAAGGATGTACACATACAGAATCTGACCGAGCTGGTTGAAATGACGGAAGCTGAAGGCATCAGGGAAAATGTCGTTCTGATCTGCGGCGGCCCGCGAATCAGTGCTCAGCTGGCAAAGGAGCTCGGCTATGACGCCGGTTTCGGAAGCGGAAAATTTGCAGATGATGCAGCAACATTTTTTGTCAAAAAAATAGCAGGAGAATCCATATGAAAAGCGCTGCGAAATTAGTTTTATCAAAGTCTGAAGATTTAATTAAAAAAGGACGCAAGACTACCCCGGGCGGTATGCTTGGTATCAGAAGACCCTATAATTTTATTGAAGGCGAATATCCAATATTTATCGAGAGAGGTTACGGAGGCCATATTGTCGATGTCGACGGCAATGACTATATCGATATGCTCTGTTCCTACGGCCCGATCATCCTGGGACATGTAGAAAAAGAAATCGACCAGGCTGTGATTAAACAAATGAAGGATGGGTTTTGCTTCTCTCTGGTTCAGCAGATACAGAATGAGCTGCAGCAGAAACTCATAGATCTCATTCCATGTGCCGAGATGGCGGTTCTGGCAAAAACCGGTTCAGATGTCACAAGCATGGCTGTTCGCGCCGCCCGCGGATACAGCGGCAGAAATATAGTTCTTCGCTGCGGTTACCACGGCTGGCATGACTGGTGTGTTGAGCATAAAGGCGGAGTCCCGGAGGATGTTTCATCGCTGACGCGGGAGTTTGAATACGGTGATCTTGAAGATTTAAGGGTAAAACTGGAGGAATGCAGAGGGGACGCTGCCTGCATAATTATTACGCCGGTTGGTCACCCGCTGGCCAAAGATGTAATTACCCCTCCTCACGGATACCTCGAGAAGGTACGTGCTTTAGCTGATGAGTATAAGGCTGTCCTTGTCTTTGATGAAATCAGAACCGGGTTCAGGGCAGCTCTCGGCGGGGCGGGAGAACGATACGGCGTTGTGCCCGATATGGCAACATTCGGCAAGGCAATGGCAAACGGTTATCCAATAAGCGCCCTCGTCGGTAAGAAAGAAGTGATGCAAGTTATGGAGAAAGATGTTTTTATAAGTTCCACATTTTTCCCGAACAGCCTTGAAATGGCTGCATCTCTTAAGTGTATTGAAATTCTGGAGAGAGAAAAGGTAATCGACAGTATCTGGCATCGTGGTTCGCAATTTTTAGAAGAGCTGCGTAAAATAAAAGCAAGGAATTCGGCCCCTGTTTCTGTGTCGGGAATCCCGCCCATGCCCTTTATCACGTTTGATAAGGTAGATGATGATTATAAAGACAGACGCAGAGAGTTTTATACCCAAACCATACGCCGCGGTCTGTTTGTTCAGCCCTATCACCACTGGTATATCTGTCACCGCCACACTGAAGCAGATTTAGCGGCTGCGCTGAAGATTATCAACGAATCAATGTCCTTTGTCATGGAGAAATATCCTGTAAAAAAATGATGCCCGGGAAAGCTTGGCGCCGAGTGCCGGCCTATCCCCGGCCTATTACGTAGCGGTAGGGATCGATCTCATCACGAAGAATCCTCAGCTCCTCCTCGGTCGGAGGTTTTGTGTCCTTCAGCCTATCTTCCCATAGAAGTTCGAATCCGCAGTTCTGCTGTACATCTTCCCTGGTATAACCCGGATTCAATGAAATAACCTTCATCCGTTTTGAGGTCTCATCAAAACCCATGACGGCCATATTGGTAATTATCCTGTAGGGGCCGGTTCCCCGCGGCAGTCCGCTCATATCCCTGCTGCTGCCGCCGTTCAGATAACCGGGGGTGGTCAGGAAATCCAGTTTTTCTACAAACCGGCGGTTGTCCTGCGGGGTAATAACCATAGTCTTCCAGCATAATGATGCAAAATCATTGGCACCG
>DMKD01000175.1:0-1664 GCA_003454605.1 Spirochaeta sp.
TCCCCCTGCCTCCGGCGGCAAGTTGTTTGATTCGAAGGAGCACCCGCATCTGATTGCCGTAATCGAGATTAGATGTCGGTTCATCCATAATTAGAAAATCAGCCCGTTGAGCAAGCGCCCTTGCAATCAATACAAGCTGCTGCTCACCACCGCTTATTCTGGTGTATTCCTCATCTCTCAGATGTTCAATGCCAAGAGTTTCCAATGCATCAACGGCAATATTATAGTCGGATGTTTTTGGTGAGCTGAAATTTCCCACAAAACATGTTCGGCCCATTAAAACAACATCGATTACTGAAAAAGGAAAGGCTGCATCATGAGACTGCGGTACCCATGCGATTAACCGGGCTTTTTCGGCTGCCCGCATCCCGTCCAAATCACGTCCATCGAATGATATGCTTCCGCTCAGCGGTTTAAGAAGTCCTATCATCGTTTTGAACAAACTGGTTTTTCCTGCACCGTTGGGTCCGAGCAGACATAGCACTTCGCCGGTCTTTACGCTCAGATTGATTTTCGATACAACGGGTTTACTTCCATAACCGCATGAAAATTTTTTCATTTCAAGTTTCATTACCACCCCCTTCTTGTGTTCAGCATGATATATATGAAAAAGGGCGCCCCGATTATTGATGTCAGAACACCAAGCGGGATTTCCATGCTGCCGATGCAGCGGGCCATATCGTCTACCGCCAGAAGAAAAACGGCACCGTAAACGATTGACGCCGGCAGGAGCCGGTTGAAATTAGGTCCTGCCAGCATTCTTGCGATGTGAGGAATAATCAGCCCAATCCACCCTATAAGACCGGCAACTGATACAACGGCGGATGTCATCATCGTAGAGCAGACAATTACAACTATCCGCAGCAGCCTGACGTTTACTCCCAGAGCTTTTGCTTCATCATCTTCAAACGAGATAACATTCAGCCGCCAACGCAGCAGTATAAGCGGGATTATACCTGCGGCTGTTATCAGTGCAAGCATGGTGAGTTCATCTGCGGTGACAGCCGACAGGCTGCCCATCAGCCAGAAAGTAATAGCGGGGAGTTTACTCATCGGGTCGGCAAGATATTTGATAAGTGTAACCAGCGAGGAGAATATTGTCCCTATCAGTATTCCGGAGAGAATAAGGACAAGCAGTCTGCTGCTGCTCTTCGCCCGGGTACTGATAAAATAGGTCAGCAGTACTGCGGCGAGGCCGAAACCAAAAGACAATAGCTGTATTCCTATTACCGGCAGCGACAGTAGAATGCCGAGAGCTGCACCAAACGCAGCTCCGGCTGATGCCCCCAGAAGGTCGGGGGAGGCCATGGGGTTACGGAACATTCCCTGGTACGCTGCACCAGAGACCGACAGGGCTGCTCCCGCAGTCAACGCAATTAAAACCCTCGGCATTCGGATGTTGAAAATCACCGTGTAGATCTGCTCGGACAGACTGTGCTCTAAGTTAAAAACCCTTTCATACAATGCATTAAGCAGCTCTGAAGGAGCAATGGGATATTTCCCGAGCAGAAGTGAAATTACAAATGCCGCCGTGGGAATGAGCAGCATACTGAGGAGGTATGTCTTTTTATGGGTCCTAATATAATCAGCCATCATTCATTTATAAGCAGTCGTTATGTTTTTAAAAAAATAACGCATCCTGCATTCAGATGATCGTATAGCAG
>DMKD01000175.1:1742-2619 GCA_003454605.1 Spirochaeta sp.
TAATTCAGAACTTGTTGAAGATGCGAAGGAAAAGAGTCGGGTAGTTAATGAGAGATGGATATGGCAGCTGAGAAATTGAAACATAAACGAGGTATTGGAAAGCTTACTCTGCTATTGTCTCTTCTCCTGATACTGAATACTCAGCTATGGGCCCAGGATTCAGCTGCATCAAGTACAGCTGCCGATAACATCATCCTTGAGAACCCCGACCCTTTTTCTCTCGATGCAGAGAGTGCTGTTTACTGTATTAATCTTTTAAAGAACAATCGTTTTATAGAAAAGAAGGACGAATCCGGCAAATATAAAATTATAGAAGTTAACACAATCTGGTCCTGGTTTCTGGATTTCGATGAGAGCTATCCGGAGGGGCATCGCAGACGATATGACATCATTGTAAATGAAACCCCTCTGAATTGGGANNAACAGTTACATCGAATATGGAAGTGAAATGATCAATCTCCGTTTACTTTTTCTCTACAGAAACCAATATCCTCCGAAGAGTCTCGAATATTACTATAATCCTGAATCTTAGGAAATCACTTGTTTATAGAGGGAATTTCAAAAGTCGTGATATTGAAAATCTCCGGCTTTATGGAATTCCAACCTTTAACAGGAAATACAAGTCTCGAACTTGTCGGGTTCGTTCTCTATGGGGGGACTTTGAGAAGCTTATATAGATTATGGTTTGAGTTGATGCTTTAGTTTTTCTATATTCTTCCAACTTAATACTTGTGCATGTTTTCGAGGTCCGGATTTATCGCCGGAGTATATCAGGTATGACTTCTCCGGACCAGTATCGCTTATCGACTGATATTTAATTAAACCTTTGAAGAACTCATTTGAGATTGTCGATCCGGATTTTATTTCGACCGAGATA
>DMKD01000249.1:0-575 GCA_003454605.1 Spirochaeta sp.
GGATGTTTTCGGATGGGCCGGAGCGCTTGTAGTCCAGCTGCTTATTATCGCCTGTTTGTTTGTTGCGGCACACAAATGGGAAAATAGAAAGAACGAACAGTAAAAAAACAAATAGAATAAATAAATGTTTTCGAATGTACAGAGCGTATGAGATGCTCCGCATTCACACTTAATTATTAGTTAGATAGGAGATTTTAATTATGGCAGAATACGAACTCGATTGTTTAGGCGAAGCATGTCCGATCCCCCTGGTAAAGGCAGAAAAGAAAATTGAAGAACTCGCTATCGGTGATATCCTTATCGTTCAGATTGATCACAGCTGTGCAATGAAGAATTTACCTGAGTGGGCAAGAAAAGAAGGTCACAACGTTGAAATCGAAGAAGTTGATGACGGAGAATGGGAAGTAATAATAGAGAAAACGAAATAATTATGGCATTAAAAGATAACCAATTTTATAAAATGTGGTTCAAGGATGCCTGGCCTTATTTAACCGGTGCAGTTCTATTATCCGCATTTCAGATTTTTACCCTTGCATCAACCGGCAGCCCCTGGGGTGTCTCCGGCGTTCTTGCAA
>DMKD01000249.1:655-10462 GCA_003454605.1 Spirochaeta sp.
TTTGCCTCTGAGGGAGCACAGAGAACACTTGAAAATGGTTTTCTGGGTCATCCCGGCAGTATGAGGAACATCGGTATTATCCTGGGTGCGCTTTTCGCAACACTCATGGCTTCGCAGTTTAAGATCAAAAAACTTAAATCGTGGAGACAGGTTGCAGCTGCGGTTCTCGGAGGACTTCTGATGGGGTATGGTGCCCGAATCGGTTTCGGTTGTAACATCGGAGCTTTATTCAGCGGTATCGCATCATTTTCCGTTTCAGGTTGGGTTTATTTTGTATTCCTCTTCCTGGGTGCATGGGCTGGTAGTAAGCTTCTTGTCAAGTTTTTTATGTAGTGAACAAATTAAACATNNCATGTTTAATTTGTTCCTGAAGTTTGAAAAAGCTTAGCTTTTTCAAACTTCATCTCGTAAATCCGCCTTCCATGGCGGGTATAAATTGGAGTTAAAATGGCTAGAGAAAAGAAGATAGAAGAATATGATGTAGTCATCATAGGCGGCGGAGCAGGCGGGTTAACCGCAGGTATCTACGCAGGACGTGCAAGACTGAAGACCCTTCTCATTGAGAAGGCTCTTGTCGGTGGACTTGCCACATATACAAACGAAATTGAGAACTACCCTGGTTTTCCTGAGGGAACGACCGGACTTGGACTGATGAACCTTTTTGAAAAACAGGCTAAGAAATTCGGTGTTAAGTTCAAGGGTACTGACGTGAAGTCGGTGGATTTCACCGGTGAAACAAAGATCGTTGAAACATTCAGAAATATCTATAAAGCTAAAGTAGTTATTGTTGCTTCCGGCGGAAGACCGAGAATTACCGGTGCAGAAGGTGAGGAGACTTTCCTTTTTGATAAGGGTATATCTTTCTGCGCCACATGTGACGCAGCTTCAAACACAGGAAAAGATGTTTTGATCATCGGTTCAGGTGATGCTGCAATTGAAGAGGGAATGTTTCTTACAAAGTTCGCCAATAAGGTTTATGTTTCCGTTATCCATGATGAAGGAAAGATGGACTGTAATGAAATTGCCAAGGCGGAAGCCCTTGCGAATCCAAAGATGGAATTTATCTGGAACACTGTTGTAAAGCGTTTTGAGGGTGAAGATCACCTTACAAATGTAGTTCTTGATAACCTCAAGACAAAAGAAGAGATCAATATTGAGGTTCCGACCTGTTTTGAGTTCATCGGATATCTCCCGAATACCGAAATATTCAAAGAGAAAATCACGATGACCGATAGAGGTTACGTAGTCGTTAACGAGAATAAGGAAACAAATGTCGAAGGTGTCTATGCCGTTGGTGATGTTACCGATAAATTTCTGAAGCAGGTTGCAACTGCCGTGGGCGACGGAGCAATTGCAGGCTATGCTGCTGAAAAATTTATTGCGGAAGACGAGACATACAAAAGTCAGATTCTTGGTAAGGACGGTGTCGTATTTGTATATGATGCGTCTGAAGAGGGCTGCCGTGACTGTCTTGCTGAAGTTGAAAAGCTTGAGAAAGATCTTGAAGAGCACCACTGCATTACAAGGGTTGACATCTATAAATCAAGAGGTATTTCAGACCGGATGGATATCAATGAGGTTCCGAGGCTCGCAATAGTCAAGGGCGGTCAGATAGTTAAGGTCCTCGATGAGGATTTTGATCCGGAAGAAGTAAAATCAACTCTTGCATAGAGAATAGGAAACTGAGATGAAGAAAAGATTTATATTCAGTGCGCTGATTCTCGTACTTGCCGTAATTCTGTTCGCAGGCTGCGGCAATGGTAAATATGAGGAATCCGGCTCGCTGATTATCGACGCGGATGAGGCACTAGAGCTTGTTAACTCAGGCGACTGGATTCTGCTTGACGCGCAGAAGAAAACTTCTTTTGAGAAGGAACATGCTGACGGATCTGTTAATATTGAGCGGAAAGAGATCACAGTTAAGCGCCAGGTTGCGAACATGCTTGGTTCCGCTGCTCAAATTGCCGAAGTTGCAGGAAATGCAGGACTTACTGCTGATTCTAATATCGTAATTTACGATGATAATAATAATATGGATTCGGGGAGACTTGCCTGGACCTTTATGATCTACGGTCATACGGGACAGATAAAGATTGTTTCCGGCGGATTGTCTGCTTTAAAGGCGGAAGGTGTATCTATAACAGATGGAACCGTTTCAGCTGCAGCAGCAGTATATAAAGCAGGAAATCTCGATACATCCATGGTAATTGACAAGGAAGGGGTTCTGGCTTTGATTAATGATGCGCCTGAAAACTGCGCCATCATCGATGTAAGATCAGACGAAGAGTACAATGACGGTACAATTCCCGGAGCTGTTCATATCGAATACCTGAAGAACAATTTTTCAGATATTACATACAAACCCGTACAGCAGATTCGCATTCTCTACAAAGATGCTGGAATCATGCCGGAAGATACTATTGTAATGTTCTGTAAAAGTTCAATAAGGGCTACCCAGACCTGGGCCGCACTTTATAATGCAGGTTACCGAAATCTGAAGGTCTATGACGGTGCATGGCTTGAATGGAGTATTGATGATTCTTTACCTGTATATAAACCGGAAATACCCGGACAGGTTCAGATTCAGGTAGAGGACGCCTCGTAGAGGAGTCTTCCGGATGCTTCTTAGAAGCATTTTCAGAATAAATAGATAAAAATTATTCGATAAAAAATTAACTTTCCCTTGATCTTTCAGGGGAAATATATAATCCTTTCGCTAAGGATTACAAATTATAAGGAGATTTTAATGAAAAAGATTACTGTTCTTTTAATTGCCCTGGCGCTTGTTTTCGGTTTTGTTACCGGCTGTGCTAAAGAAGAAGCTGCTGCACCTGCCGCAGAGAAAACTGTTGAGAAAGCTGCTGAAGCTGTTGTTGAAGTTGATACTGTTGAAGCAGCTGCTAACGCATACTTTGCTGATTTCCCCGGAAACAGAATCATTCCTACTGACCAGATCATGGCTAAGATGGATGCCGGTGAAGATTTCTTTCTTCTCGATATCAGAAAAGCTGCTGATTATGAAAAAGGTCACCTCAAAGGTGCTGTAAATGCTCCCTGGGGTCCTGCTGTTGCTGAAGCACTTGCATGGCTTCCGGATGATAAACCCGTATATGTAAACTGTTACTCAGGTCAGACTGCAGGTCAGGCTACTGCAGTTCTTAATGTTGCAGGCATAGAGGCTTCTTCTGTTAAATACGGATATAATCTTGGTATCGCCAAGACAGAGGGAGTTGATGCTTACATCACAACTGACGTAACTGCTGCACCCGATGCTACAGGCGTTAAATACGATGCCGACATCAAGGCTGCCGTAGAAGGTTATTTCAATGCTATTCCCGATAAGGGCAGCAACATCTGGCCCGCTTCAAAGGTTAAAGAAGCTCTCGATGCTGAAGAAATCACAACCATCGTTTCTATCAGACAGCAGGATGCATATGACGCGGGTCATATCGAAGGTGCGACTCTTATCCCCTGGGGTAAAGGGATGCAGGAAAAATTCAATGTACTGCCCAAAGATGAAACTTTCGTAGTTCATTGTTACTCCGGTCAGACTGCCGGTCAGACTGTAGCAATCATGAGACTGCTTGGTTATGACGCTGTATCACTCAAGAGCGGTATGGGAACAAGCGGGACCGGCGATTCAGGCTGGGCCAATGAAGGTTTCCCTGTAGTTCAGTAATATTAATATTGAGTTATACTTAAGGCCGTTTGATTTTCAAACGGCCTTTTTTTTGAAAAAACCAGGCTGAACTTTCTATTCGACCGTTCGCGGGGATTTGACAGCAGGCTTGCATTATAGATCCTGCTGCATTAGACTATAGTTGTGAAAGAATCAGAAAATAAAATTAAAAACAATCGAAGTCATGAATTCTCTTCTCTGGAAGAGGCGCGGAATATAATTGACGAGCTGCTTCAGGACAAAACCGTACTTCTCGGAAAGATTCGATCCCTCATGATTCGATTAGAGCAGTCGGAACGAATGCAGCAGAGTTCAAGTATGAAGCTGATGTATGACGGAATATCCGGTCTACCTAACCACTTTAAAATGGATAAAGACATAGGTACTCTGCTTTGGGACTTTTTTCAGCTTCCCGAACCTCCTAGAATTAGCCTTTTACTAATTAAGCTTGATAAAAACTTTAATCACATCCGTCAGGCATTTACTACCGAAGTATTTGAAAATATTTTGTACACAATATCGAACAGACTTAAAGAAATGCTGGATCAGCGGGGACTCCTTTACCATCCCAGGCTAGATGAATTTGCAATTTACATCTTTGACTCCTTGCCTGACGAGCAGCTTCAGAATCTGGTCCGGGAAATAACTGAAAATATTGAAACTACCATAGATAATCAGGTTTACAAGGTTAAGGTCGGCTGCCACATAGGCATCGCGAGTTTTCCTGAAGACGGATTAAATAAACGTATGCTTCTGTCAAATGCTGATATTGCCCTGAGCCAGGCACTCATAAGTGAAACAGCAATGGTTTTCTTTAATGATGAGATGCGCAGAGATGTAATGGGAAACCTGGAAATGCAGGATGGCCTTCTGTCGGCGATAGAGGTGAAGACCATCCTGGAACTCAGTGATAATTTTACCTTATTTTTTCAACCGATTCTGACTGTTGGGAAGATCAATCCGGAGGGCTTGGACTGCACGGAAATAAAAGCTGAGGTTCTGATACGATGGAAAGATCCGAACCGCGGAACAGTTCTGCCGAGAAATCTCATTGAAGTAGCTGAGGAAACCGGACTGATCCTTCCTATCGGCAGATGGCTCCTGAAAGCCTCCATGATGAAGCTTTCCGAATGGCAGAAGGTGTATTCAAGTTTGAAACTCTCAATAAATATCTCTCCCAGACAGTTTTTCAGCGACAGCTTTTCAGGTGAGCTCAAGGAACTGGTAGAACGGGCCGATGTTGACCCGCATGATATTTTTCTTGAAATTACTGAATCATGTCTTTTCAACGATCAGGAGCTTGCCAGTGAAGAGATTAAGGTCCTTCATGAAATAGGGTTCAATATATCCCTCGATGACTTTGGAACGGGGTATTCATCTCTCGGTTATCTTGATAGATTTCATGCCGATGTATTGAAGATTGACAGAATATTCACTGACGGTCTGGATGAAGAAGGAAAGAAGAGGGATATAATAAAATCTATTGTCCGCATAGGACAGGAACTCGATATGGAGGTTGTTTTCGAGGGCATTGAAACGAAAAACCAGCTTGAGAAAGCCTATGAGCTCGGCTGCCGAACTTTTCAGGGCTTTCTAATAAGTCATCCGCTGCCTGTAGAAGATTTTCAGGAATTTTTGGAGAATACCAAAGACAAGTTCATAGCCTTTCCTGATTGAAGATAGCTTGTTCTACTGTTATTATTAGATATGAAGAAAATAGATCGTGCAGCCGCTGCCTACCAGAAAAGCGGATTTATTAAAACTTCAATTACCCCTAAACCGGGAGGTGCATCAAAAGCCGCAAAATTCCTCTTACTCATTGGTCCCGATCAGGCTGCTGAGGTGCTTAAGAAGTTTTCTCCTGAAGATATTGAAAAAATTGCAAGAGAAATTGCCCAGGTTCTAAAGCTTGAAAAAAGTGAATCGGAAGATATCCTTAAAGAATTCGGCGAGCTTGGTGCGGATAAAAAAACAGAATGGAATCCTTCGCCCGGTGAATCGATTAGCGGCGGACCTGAACGCGCTAAAGAGATGCTGCTAGCGGCTCTCGGCCGTGAAAAGGGTCAGGCAGTGTTCGACAGGGTGCTGCCCTTCGGAGGCCGTAAACCATTTGATTTTATGAATGATCTTCACAGCGAACAGATCCTGCTGATTCTCAAGAATGAACCGCCCTATGTTCTCAGTATCGTACTGTCATTTCTCGAGCCTGAAATATCCTCGAAGTTAATTGCAGGACTACCGCCGGCAAGCCGGAAAGAGATCGTTCTCCGTATCGCAAGACAGGGGGAGGTGGCTCCGGGAATCATCGAAAAAATGGAAGTCATCTTCCGGGACAGGATAAGGACCCAGGGTCAGGTTGTTACTGAAGAGATCGACGGTAAATCAGTATTGGCCGGCATCCTCAGGCACATGGATCCCGGAAGTGAGGAGCATATTCTCGATGGATTGACAACCGGGAGCATCGGTCTTGCCGACGATATTAAAAGCAGTATCTATACAATTGAACTGCTAATGAATATGGATAACAAGGATGTCCAGTATCTGCTGCGTGATTTTGATAATTCAGAACTTGCTATCATTATTAAAGGTAAGAGTGAAGATGTGCGGGGTAGAATTCTCAAAAGTATTTCTGAGCGCAGAAGGGTAATGGTGGAGGAGGAATCTCTCTACTTAGGTGAAATGCGCCGTTCAGATGTGGATAAATCCACGCGCGAACTGATAGATTATCTGATGGAGCTTGAAAAGCTAGGTGAAGTTAAAATACCGCGGGGAGACGAAAAATGGATTTAGAACAGCTTATAGACGGCCGTATCGGCGACGGACTTGTTAAAATGGAAGAAATGACCGAAGAACAGGTTCAGATAGTGCTTAAGAGACAGAGAGACGGTGATAAGCGCCTCTTTGGTGAGATAGCCGTTGAGATGGATATGATAGACATAGGAAGTGTTATCAGGTATATGGAGCAGTCAGAGCGCTGATTCCCTATTCCTGGTTCTTCGAATCAATCATTATCGTTACCGGACCGTGGTTGATCATGTCGATGTCCATATCAGCCCCGAATTCGCCTGTAGCGGGACGTTTTCCGCTTAACTGCTCTAACTTATCGATGAGGCTGTTATAAAGCGGTATTGCCCTCTCAGGAGGCGCTGAGGCGTTAAACCCGGGCCTGTTCCCTTTTTTAGTCGTTGCAAACAGAGTAAACTGACTGACAATCATGAGCTCTCCGCCGATATCCTGCACTGAAAGATTCATCTTTCCTTCATCGTCTTCAAAGATTCTCAGGTTAATAAGTTTCTTTGAGAACCATTCAATGTCAGCCTCTGTATCATCGCGGCCGATGCCGGCAAGAACCATCAGACCCCGTCCTATGCTGCGTCTGCTGTCTCCATTTACTGTGACTGATGCCCTTGTTACCCGTTGAATTACAAATCTCATGCATGCAGTTTATTCTTTTATATCAATTTTGACTATCAAATATTTTGACATGCTTTAAGAACTCTGTTAACGTCTTAAGTATGAAAAAGGCAAAAATACTCACAGTAACTTTAAACCCGGCCATTGATTACAGTGTAGTTGTTCCGTCATTCAGAACGGATCATGTAAACAGGGCCACCGGAGGCAGGCGAGATCCGGGCGGAAAGGGGATAAATGCTGCAACCATAACTGCCGGATACGGCATTGATACCACAGTTACCGGATTTCTCGGAACTGATAACTCTTTGATCTTTGATAATCATTTTAAAACCTGTGGGTTCAGGGATGAGTTTATATACGTCGAGGGAAGTACCCGTGAAGGCATCAAGATAACCGATCCGGCAGACAGAGTAACAACCGATATTAATTTCAACGGTTTTGATATTGAACAAAAGGCTATTGATGAGTTTATTTTCCGATTTGAAAGACTCGCGGTTCATCATGACATGGTTCTGATGTCGGGCAGTCTTCCTGAAGGTCTGCCGGCAGATTTTTACGCGATTCTTGCCGGGATTGCTAAGAATGCAGACCTCTTTACTGCTGTTGATACCAGCGGCGAAGCACTGCGCGCTGCTGTTGAATCAGGAACTGTTGATTTGATCAAACCTAATGAGCATGAACTTGTTGAGGCCTTCGGGGACGCCGGGCCGGCGGACCTGCTGTCCCGGGTGGGTATGGTGCTGCTGTCGCTGGGTGAAGACGGAAGCAGATTGTATACGGCAGACGCTGTCTATGAGGCGTCAGCTCCTGCGGTGGATGCGGTTTCTACAGTGGGCGCCGGCGACAGTTTTCTTGCTGGCTTCATCTCAGCCCTGAGCTTCGGTAAAGCTCCGGATGATTCATTGAGATTCGCCGCGGCAACGGCGGCTTCCAAACTTACAAAGTATGGCCCCGGGGTTTCAATTGAAAACCCTCCCGGGGGTTATTACGACTCAATTAAGGTTCGCAGAATCAGCTGAAATCCAAGTTTTCAGCAATTATTCCGCCTAAGAGTTCTACCTGCGGATCCGGCTTCGGGGAGCATAAGTTGATTGTGAAGACGCTGCGTGGTGATGCTGTTGTAGCATTTGGGGTTGAGCAGTCACTTCTCGAGGAGTTTTCCCTGTTTCACCATCAGGCTAGTCTTACCGCTGCCCTTGCGGGGTGAATCCCAGCGCAGGTGGCTGAAAAAGACGTGTACTTTATTGTAGATCTGCTGCTCAGCAGACAGTATAGATGATTCATCGAGGATGATGCCCCGTTTCAGCTCGTGGAGTTCACGAAGAGTGTCGCTTAGTTTTTTATTTCTTGTTTCGGCTTCATGGCTCAGCTGTTCAAGGGCGGTGTTTAGTTTTTCAGCCGACACCTCATTCTCATCAACCTGAGACAGGTTTTTCAGCGCGCTTCTTAACTGTCTTATCTGGATTTCAAGCTCATCAACACGGCTGGTGTGTTCACTAACAGTATGCTGAAGCCCTTCCATTGCGGTAAAAGTATCTAAATCAGTTCCGAGAAAGATTTCAGTTACCGGTTCGTTTATCGAACCGAGCTTCTTGCATTTTATACTTCCTGCAGAAAACATCCTGCCTCCGAAGATCTCCGCTCTCTTCCCCGTAAGAATGATATCGCCGCCGGCCTTTACCGATGAGTGCATTATTGCCTCTTCAACGAAGACATTTCCCCTGCAAAGGATATTGGCGCTTTCGATGTAGCGGGCGAAGAGATCTCCGCTGCACACAATCATTCCCTCATCATTTCCGGTAATTCCGGCTTTAAGAATTATATCGCTTCCGCCGTTGATATTTACCCTGCTGACTGATTTGCCAATCTGTATATCACCCCGGGCTTTGATGTTAAAACCGTCGGCAATACGTCCCTTGATATCAACCGAGCCGCTGAAATCCATATTTCCATTTGAATAATCCACATCTTCAACCGAGATAAGAGGTTCTATGATGACCTTCCCCCGGTCAAGTCTGGCATTACCGTCCATCGCGGCGGTGATGCTCTTTCCGTCATCAGAGAAAACTGTGCCTTCCCCTGCTGTGAACATCGGTTCTACTACCCCCCTTGAAGCCTGCAGCGTATTACCGAAGATGTCGGTCCCGTCAATCGCAGGCTGTGGTTTCTTAAGCCTGGCTAGGATATCACCTTTCTTTTTATTCTGGATGAAATTGAGCTCTTTGAGATCAATGCGCTCGTATTCAATTTCCTTAAACGGCCTGCCGCGATCTGTCATAAAAAAATACTCCGGTTCGGCAGGTCTTTCATCAACCGCATCGCTTCCCGAGGCTACTCTTACTGCCTGTTTATAGATGTTCTTTAAAACGATCGACTGCAGAATCTCTCTGTCTATTCCGAAGACTATACCGTTTGACTGCAGAAAGTTCTTTATCATTCCCACCGACAGAGGTTCACCGCCCTGCAGCTCGGGCTGTATTGTAACAGTGGCGCTCATCCTGTCCTCTGCTGTCTCAAGGCTGATCTTCGGGCCGAGCTTCTTCCCTTCCGGCCATGAAGCAATCGGTACCGGTTCTCCGGCAGCCTCATCGATAATATCGAAGATCTTCTGCCGGCGTGCTCCGCGGACATCAAGGACTTTAAGGCGTCCGATAACATCCTCGGGGTAGACTGTTCGTCCTCCCTCAACGGAAGGATAGACGGTGAGACAGGCG
>DMKD01000272.1 GCA_003454605.1 Spirochaeta sp.
GCTACAACATTACCGCCTGCGGACTGGGTAAAGACTATGCAGCTTGATATTGTGCAGGGCAGCACGGCCAGAGCATATATACCGGTTATAATCTGCGGACCGAATTTGTCCCTGAACAACATCGAGGTCAGAAAAAAGTAGAGTGGAACAAATATGTAGATAAAAGACTGGATGTAGACATGTACACGGACATCACTGAGCCCGTTCTTTATTGCACCTACCGGAAGATTCACTCCGGTAATAATAAAAAGCAGTACGACAAGGACCGTACTGAAATACGAACCTGTATTCAGCATCATACCTATATCACTAAACAGGATACCAAGAATTAACGCTGTGAATATACCTGCAATGAACCAGTTTCTTTTGAGAAATCTCATTTCATCATCACCTGAGCTTCAGTTATTCTTTTTCAGGAATAGTAAACTGCTTGCTGTCGAATCGATCACCACCGAGCCAGAAATCAATCTTGATTCCCTTATCAATACGGTTGACATCGGTATGCTTCACCTGCCATCCGAGGAGGTTAAGCCGTGAAGCACCCAGCAGATCCCTGCCGGTCATTGAACCGTAATAACCGGCTAATTCCGGTCTCTTCTGGCTGTTCAAATCCTTTTCCATCTGCTCGATTTCTTCATCACTGTGGGGCGCATCATCCATGATAGACAGATGCAGGCCGTCTTCTTCCTGATGCAGCGATATCACCATACGCATGGGATCGCTTTCAAGAACATAGTTTGAAATCTCATTGATAAGATGTGATATAAGGTCCTTTCTTCTCATTTGAATTTATTATCCTTTCTATTCGATCTATACCACTGTACTACAGCTACGATGAAGGCTGCAGTCAGCCCTCCGGAAAAACCGTTATTATATAGATTCATGGCGCCCTGCCAACTCCCTGTCTGGGACACCATAAGCATATGCAGAAAACCTGCAATCAGTCCCGGCAGGATTCCGAACTGCCCCGCTATCGGCGATAGCGTTGTACAGAATATTGCAGCAAGCTGTACTCCCGGAGAGGTAAGCGGCATTCTAAAAATGAGCGCGGCGGTTATAACACCGGCCACAACCGGCCATGAGTTTTTAAGATGCGTTCCGAAGGCGGCAAAACCCATGATAGTTAAGAGTCCGCCTATGATGGGGCCGTTAAAATCACCACCTATCATGAGGATGTATGCAGAACCGATAATTCCAATCATGCCGCTGTTGATAAAAGCCCCGGCAGCCGATGTCATATCGATAAAGTCGGACGGCAGGCGACCGTCCTTGGACTGAATTTTAACAAAAGATCTCAAACTCTTCCCGGGGCCTGAGAGCAGCCCGATGATGATCATGAGGGCGGAGATAACGGGAATAACAAAGGGCAGGAATGAAGAAGGCTCACTGTACCAGTATGAGTCGGCGGCCAGCTGGTGTCCGCCGGCTTTAATCAGGGCTGCGGCAAAGAGGCTGAAAAAGCCGCAGGTCATCCCCATGTTATAGAGATTGTAACCCTGGTGCAGGTTCAAAATCGAAACTGCAAGTGCCGGCAGAAAGAAGCCTGCGACAAGTCCGCCTGCAATACCGGCAGGAATGGCGAATACTGCAGGAAGCCCCAGCTCGAAGGCGATTGCGCTAACCAGCGGCCCCAAAGCAGTCCCGAACAGCGCGATGATGATGTATTCCTTGAAAGTTTTCAGGGCATAGCGTGAGGCAAGAAACACTCCGGCAATTATGGGGAGGATGTTCAACGGCGTTTTCCCGAACAGCCCGAACCCCATCATAGTAAATATTGCAGCGAAGGTCGGCCCGGACAATCGAGTCTTCGTCGCTGTAATGATAATGAAACCGACAAGCCCTACAGCTGCCGAATTCATCAGAGCCGCAGCTATACCCGCAGTCATGAAGAAATCATTTATCAGTCTTGCCGGCTGAAGCTGAAGCCTGAGAAAACCCGTAAAAGCAGCACCGCCTTCAATGACAAGGGCTGTCACAATGAAGGCGGCAATAAGCGCCGGGAAAAAGATAAAAAGGAGTCTATCCTCTTTCAATATCTGCTCTCCTTATTTTTTAATCTTTTAACCTTTTATTTTCTTTACTTCTGTTCCAGCCATGTGTTCGAAGACCTTCACAACAGCAGAAGCATTTTCATCACCGAACCCCATATTCTCACCTACTTTATTGACCTCGTGGACAATATTTGAGAGGAAGACAGGAACATTCAGCGATTCGGAAAAATTACGAATAAGCTCGGTGTCCTTAACCATTGTTCTCAGATGAAACGAAACATCAAAATCCCGGTTGATAACAGAACCACCTACTCCGCCTACTACAGGGGATCTGAAATCAGATTCCATCCAGACTTTTACAATTTCTTCAGGATCAATTCCGGCTTTAGATGCGAGTACAATTGATTCACAGACAGCCGCAACGACTGTTGAAACAAGATGATTACCGCAGAGCTTGCTTGCATATCCCTTACCGCTTCCGCCCATATAATGAACGGTCTCACCTAGTACGCTGAGAAGCTCAAGCGACTTATCATAAGCAGTT
>DMKD01000193.1 GCA_003454605.1 Spirochaeta sp.
CAATGCGGTTTCAGTATGGGAGGCTATGGCGCAATGATGTATACTCTGCTTCATCCGAACCGGTTCACCGCAGTTTCCGCGCATAGCGGCTCGTTCACCTTCGCTCACGAATTTCGTGAGGACAGACCTGAACGTACGGAATTTATGAAAGCTGTGGCAGCTCCGGGGAGTCGATATGATATATTTGCTTTGCTGGATAATTTTCCTGATTTTACGAAGGATGTTCCGGCTATCCGTTTTGATGTTGGTGATCGGGATCATCTGCTGGAGCAGAACAGACGTTTTCATGCCTTCCTTGAAGAAAACTGCATAGAGCACAGCTACATCGAAAACAGCGGTGCGCATCAATGGAGCTACGTTGACAGTCATCTAAGGGAAAGTCTTAAGTTTTTTTCTGACAGGCTGACCATCTAGAGAAGTCTGATGATGAACTCGGAACCAAGTTCCGGTTTCGAGTTCACAATTATTTCTGCATTTATTTTTTCACATATCTGCTTAACAATAGACAGGCCTATTCCGAGACCCCCCTGCTGCCTGGTAAAAGGATTTTCAAGCTGATGAAAGGGTATGAATATTTCTTCATATTTTGACTCATCAAAGCCTATTCCCGAATCCTTAATTTTAATATCAAGGGTTCTGCCCATGATGATTTCAATCGTCACCATCCCTTTTTCAGAAAAATCAACTGCGTTAAGCAGCAGTTGGATTAGGATTTGCTGAAGACGTTTTCTGTCGGTCATCCAGAGCAGCTGACTTACAGTCTTGAATTTAATCCCAATCTGATTTTTTTCGGCATACAATTTTATGAATTTAACAGCAGATTCAACGGTTGCTCCTATGTCCGTTTCCTGAATATGGACCTGAAATTCCGGTTTATTACTCTCATTGAGGTCGAGCAATTCCTGGATTATTGTATGCAGGTTGCGTGATGCTTCCCCTGCAAAGTTCAGATACATCTTGTGATTTTCATCCAGTTCGCTTAGTTGAAGCAGGGCGTGCATTCCCATTATTCCGTTCAGCGGGGTTCGAAGTTCATGGCTGATCCTGGAAAGAAAACCTGTTTTGAGTCTATCGCTTTCTTCGGCACGTTGTTTTTCAAGAATGAGATTATGAGTAACTCTTTTTATGAGATATCGCAGTAAAATAATGAAAACTACGGCAATAATAATAAGTGAACCCAATGAAATGACCAGGATAATCAGCCATAGAGGAAGATAATCATTATGATACAGAAGCCTGTATTTTCTCATAATATCGTAGTAGAAACTGTTTGGATCTGCTTTTGCTTTTTCAAGAGCACTATCTATAGTCTTAAGTAGTTCATTGCTTCTGCCCTTCCTTACAGCGATATACGAATTGGAAGGAGAAAAAACTATGTTAGTCGGTTTGATTTTAAGTTCATCATGAAAGTATGTACTGAAAAAAATTCCCGCATCAATTTTCCCATCGACTATCGCTTCCGTTATTTCATCAAAAGTATTAATATCTATCTGCTCAAAGGGTATTTCGAATGAATGCATCATTTCAATAAAATTCAGGCCGTTTTGACCGTCGGTCTGTACCCCGACTTTTTTATCTTTCAAATCAAAGACTGAGTCGATGCGGCTGTCTTCGCTTACGAATACCTGACTCCATGACACTAAAAATGAGCTGTTGCCGAAATCAAAGATCTTTTGACGTTCTTCAGTTTTAATGAGGGCGGGCATTATATCAACCTTGCCGGCGACAGCAGTAGCGAATGCTTCCTGAAAGGTGCTGAAGATGATAAATTCAACCTCGAATCCGGCCTCAGATAATATCCTTTCGAGAATTTCAGGATAAATACCTGCAGGGTCTCCCTGGTCATCTACAAAAATAACCGGTTGGGCATTTCTGAACACGGCAATCCTGACGAGCTTATCAGAAGGCTGGGCATACTGCGCGGCAGCAGAAGAAATCACCGTTGTAATAAGAATCACCATTATGGCAAGTGATTTAGTTAATCTTTTAGTCATCAAATACCTTATATATAAATATACTATATTAAATTACTAATGCAAGTGTATCCAGGAAGAATTACAAATCGATTTTTAATACTGACTTTCGTCGCTACTTGACGCAGGGCTTAAACTGGTATACTTTATTTATACTAAAGTTGTTTTAATATAATTAAACATGAAGGAGAACACTATGGCTAATACATATAAAATAGCAGTAATACCCGGAGACGGTACGGGTCCGGAAGTAGTCGCTGAAGGAAAGAAAGTTCTTGATGTCGCTGCTGCAAAATTCGGTTTTAAACTTGATATGAACGATTTCGATTACGGTGGAGACAGGTTTCTTAGAACCGGAGAGATTCTGCCGGAAAACGCTGCCGATGAATTAAAGCAGTATGATTCAATATATTTAGGTGCAATCGGACATCCTGATGTAAAGCCGGGCATCCTTGAGAAAGGAATCCTCCTGCGCCTGCGATTCGAACTTGATCAGTATATTAACCTCAGACCGGTAAAACTTTATCCCGGAGTTGAGACTCCTCTGAAGGACAAAGGTCCCGAGCAGATTGACTATGTTGTGGTCAGAGAAAACACCGGCGGCATATACACCGGAACAGGCGGTTTTTCAATGAAAGGAACCGAACACGAGGTTGCCACCCAGTCTATGGTATACAGCCGTCATCAGGTTGACCGCTGTCTGAAATATGCATTCGAGTACGCACAACGACACGGAAAGAAGGCAAGAGGGAAAGGAAGTGCGAACACCCTTGGTCTCGTCGGCAAGACAAACGTCCTTACATACGTTTTCGATCTCTGGGAAAGGGCTTTCAATGAGCTTGGAGCATCAGACTATGCCGATGTTGCAAGAGAATACTATCATGTTGATGCAACATGTATGTGGATGGTCAAGAGTCCTGAGTGGTTTGACGTTCTTGTAACAAGCAACATGTTCGGAGATATTATAACCGACCTCGGCGCTATTACTCAGGGCGGTATGGGTATTGCCGCAGGCGGAAACATCAATCCCGAAGGTGTTTCAATGTTTGAACCAATCGGCGGTTCGGCACCCAAGTACACCGGTCAGGGCATAATCAACCCGCTTGCATCAATAGTAGCCGGCGCCATGATGCTTGATACCCTGGGTGAAACTGAAGCTTCAGTTGCTATCGAGAATGCTGTTATGGAAGTAACCGGTAAGAAACTTAAGAGTCTTTCTGCAGGTAATATGGGTTATTCTACGAGTGAAGTGGGTGATCTGGTTGCAAGTTTGTTATAAATATGATTTAATTAGTGAAATATAACGAATATCGTGATATTATTAATGACTCCCCTGAAAAAAGGTAGA
>DMKD01000344.1 GCA_003454605.1 Spirochaeta sp.
TCTCGTCTGCAGGCGGCAATCTCTGACGATTTTGCCTATTTTCTTTTTGATAAACTTGGAAAGCCCGACACATGTCCCCATGGAAATCCTTTTCCGGGTTCGGAGCGGGAATCTGAAATTCTCGAAGCACCGAGGCTGTGTACCGCAGCGGCTGATGCTACTCTTTCTGTTGTTCGAATTACAGAAGAAGGGGAGGCCGCCGAAGGTCTGCTTCAGTTCTGTTATGAGAATAACATTCGTCCGGAACGTCGGATAAGGGTTGTAGAGATTTGTAATGAAGAGGGAATCCTCGTCCTGCTTGAGAATGAAAAAGAACTGTTTATACCTCAGGCCTTTGCTGAATACATCTGCTGCTCGAAACCGGCCGCAGCCCTTACTACCAAAGGGTCATCAAAATAGCAATTATATTAAATGAGACAAAGGCATAACCCGAATTCAGAACCACAAGTCCGAATTTACGATCTTCAAAGAATACAAGATTTAAAATACTAGAATAATTCGTATATGCAAAATTAAATTTGATATCGGCTATAAGATTGTTTATCATTAAGGAGCAGGTCATACGAGCGATGGAATCAGAAGTAGATAAATCCACAAAGCAAATACTCAAGCTTAAAAGCGAAAACAAAGAGCTGCGCAGAAATCTGAAAAAATATAAGCATTTGATGAAGCTGGACAGATGTCTCAGGTTTATCAATGATCTTGCGGTTCATGAGAAAGATCGCGATACGCTCATTCGGAAGTTTTGTGAATACCTGATCGATGAACAGGGATATTTAAATGCCTGGGTCGTGCTATTTGATAAGTATTGTAATATTATGACGGCTGTTGGGGCCGGGCTCGGAGACGGATTCAAGGTTGTTCGCGAAGCGCTGCAGGCCGGACAACCTATCGACTGCTGCGTATTGAATGCAGAGAAGTCGGAGGATCTGATCATAAAAAATCCGGGTAACCGCTGTTCAAACTGTCCCTTGAGAGATGATCATTATCTCGGCAAAGTAATGTCGGTCCATCTAATTAATGATGGGATTGATTATGGTATATTAACTGTTACCCTTTCTGAGGAATTAGAAAATAATGAAGAGATTGAGCTGTTTACTGATGTCGCCGCAGACCTGGGTTTCATTCTGCATCACATGGCTGTTGCTGAAAAGGCCCGAAGATATAATTTTATCGTTCAGACCCTGCCCCAGACCTTCTCTTTTCTTTCTACTGACTTTGTTTATCTTTCGGTTAATGAAGTCTACACGAAACTCTTTGATATTCCGCTGGATCAGATAGTAGGCAGGAATGTTGCAGATTTTTTCAGCAGGGAAGAATTTGAGAATCATATCAGGCCGAAGCTAAATGATTGTCTGTCCGGTAAAACAGTTGATTATGAAATTCAGCTGGAATTCAAAACACTGGGCTGCAGGTGGATGCACATGTTCTATTCCCCCTACCTGGATGATAATGGAAAGATTTCAGGAATCATTTCAAATGGGACTGATATAACTGAGCAAAAGGCAGCTGAAAACAAATACAGATATCTTGTAGACACGGCGGTTGATTCCATCATGCAGATCTCTGAAGACGGGATAATTGCTGAAGTTAATGCGTCGTCACTTAAAAATCTGGGCAGAAGCAGGGATGAACTAAGCGGGAAACCTATTACGGTTGCTGATCCCGGATACAGCCAGGATGCCTTCAAGGTTTTCTGGGGCAGAATTGCTCTTGGTGTTCAGCATACCTTTAAATCAGTTCATCAGAAAAAGGACGGTAGCCTGTTTCCGGTTGAGATAAGCGGAAAAAAAGTCATGATTAACAACAGGATATTTATTATCAGTATTGCGCGGGATATAACTGAGCGTGAGCGAGACAGACAGAAGCTGATAAAAGCCGCGAGGAAAGCGGAGGAATCGGATCATCTTAAATCAGCGTTTCTGGCGAATATGAGTCATGAGATCAGGACACCGCTGAATGGAATTCTGGGTTTCGCATCATTGATGAACGATCCCGATATTACAGCCTCAAAGCAGAGCGAATATTATTCGATAATTAATCAGAGCGGTCAGCGGCTTCTCACAACGATTAATGATCTGATCGATATCTCCAGAATTGAAACCGGAGTTATTGAAACGGAAATCTCCAATATTAAACTCAATGAACTGATGGGCGAACTCTATAGGTTTTTTAAGCCTGAGCTGAAGAAGGAAAAGATCGCTTTGGAATTAAATATGGAAGCCTCAGAATCAACAGCTGTGCTCTATTCAGACAGGGACAAGATCTATGCGGTGATGGTTAATCTCATAAAGAACGCAATAAAATTTACGGATAAAGGACGCATCGAATTCGGCTGCAGTAAAGTCACCGATGGATATGAGTTTTTTGTTTCGGACACCGGGATAGGCATAGCCGAGGATAAGATTAAGACAATATTTAATAGATTTATTCAGGCCGATCAAAGCCTCACAAAACCCTATGAGGGTTCCGGTCTCGGGTTGGCAATCAGCAGTGAATATATTGAGATTCTGGGTGGAAACATAAGCGTGGAATCTTCGCCGGGCGCCGGTTCAGTTTTCAGAGTAAGTATTCCTGACTACAAAGTTCAGGGTCAGACGTGATTTTTAAGATCATTGAAGGAATACCAGACTATGCTGAAATTATTGATCTTATAAACGCAGAATGGCCGGTCCAATTCGGGGAAAAAAGTGATTCCGAAAAGATTGCTGATATGAGAGAGAGTCATGATGTGGAAAGAGACAGAACCGTCTATATCTATGATGATAGTAAAATAATTGGATTTTATCGGTATACAGCATGGCCTCGGGCTGCAAGGATTACCGAAACCGCACACATCTATGATATTGCAGTTCTGCCCTCTATGCAGAAACAGGGGATTGGTATGCTGCTGATGGATAATTTGGTTGATGATTGCCGAAAACAGGGCTTTAAAAAGCTTCTCAGTCGTAGTTTTCGCACGAATGAAGGGTCAATCAGGCTGCACAAAGCGGCAGGATTCGGAATCAGTCTTGAAACCGATGATTCAATTGTGTGGGAAATCCCCATCTCATCAAAATAGATCGTTGATTGCGGCCGATAAAGGTGCTATCTTTATATTAATCAGAATAAACAGGATGGTAGCCGTGAACAATAAACTTACTGTAATTGCATTGATAATCCTTATACTCACTACAATAGCGGTATTTCCGCTCATTGCTTTGGATGAGGGAGATGATGCTCCTGCATTTGTGTTAACAGATATTGAGCGAAACTACACCTTTTCGAAGAAGCTGTACGGAACGCAATGGCTATTAATTGATTTCTACGCAACCTGGTGTGAAAACTGTAATGCGGAACTGCCGCATGTTGAAGAGCTTAATATGGAATTCGGCGACAAGGGCTTTAGTGTTCTCCTCATGGCAACCGACAACGAAGGTCTGGATGTTGTAAGTCCGTTTTTCAAGCAGAATCCAACTACTGTTAAGATTCTGATCGATAAATATCAAAAAGCATCCGGAGTGTTTGAAGTTGAAGCCCTTCCGACCATGTTTCTGATTGATTTGAATGGCAAGGTCGCCTATAAGACAGTCGGTTTCCATGAAGAGGATATCGAGGAGTTGCGGCAGATTCTGTCGGACAACCTCAATGGATAAACGGATTGTTTTAAGATTATTAATAACAATTCTGTTGCTGGCGTCTCTACCGGCGATGATATCAGCTGATACCGAAATTTCAATCTATTATTCTGCCTCTCTGAACGGGAATCTGATAGGATGTGAGTGTAAGGGGGTTCCCAAGGCTGGTCTTTCTACTACTGCAGCCTATTTGCGTAAGCTCGATCCCGATAAATCGATAATTATCGATCTGGGAGATTTTAACGACGCTAGAAACGATGAGCTGCTGTCGAATACTTTGATGGATCTCTATTCTGAACTCGGCTACGATGTTCTGTCTCTTGGAGATCAGGAGCTTGCTTCCGGAATCGATTTTTTTAAGTCATCAGCCGATAAACTGAATTTTATCTGCAGCAATATTGAGATTGACGGCCGCGCACTTACTCCTGAGCCGGTGATCCTCAAACGCGAGGGTATTAAAATCGGAATTGCTGCGGTAATTAATCCAGATGTATTTTTCTTCTATCCGGATGATGTAAAAGACCGGATTGAAGTCAGTGATCCTGAGAAGGCCGCAGAAGCCGCTCTGAAGGCTTTACACGATGCAGGAAGTAACTACAACCTGCTGCTTTATCATGGTAATACCGACGGCGCAAAACAGCTTTATGCTTCGCAGACCGGCTGGGATGCGGTACTTACAGCCCATGATCAGGTGCTGTTCGAGCAGCAGGACGGAAAGAGGATAACAGTCTCTCCCGGAGAAGAGGGAAACAGAGTGGGGCAGCTGAAACTTTCATTCAGGTTTAAGAAACTGAACTCTATCTCAAACAGCCTCAGATATTTTAAATATGAAGTTGACCCCGAAGACGAAGGTGTTCTTCAGGCCTTTGAAGATTATAAAAAGGAACTTATCAATAATTTAAAGAATGGTAAGAATTAAACGATTAAGAAAATTAATTTATATACTTCTTTTTGCTGCGGCTGCTCTTCCTGTAGGGGCACAGGATGGAGAGCTGAACTTCAGCATCATCGAATGGGACACCGGCAGGCTTGAGTACGGTGCAATTGTCGAACAGCTCGTTGAGGTTGATAATCAAACAGTCGACGCAGTGATTATAGATCTGGTAAGTACATGCAGCTGCATGACGGTAGAGCCGGAAAGTCTCGAAGTGGCAGCAGGCGGGGTCTCATCATTTATCATTTTCTTCGACAGCCATGATGATCAGGGCGAATTTGAAAAGCTGCTCATAATTCAGACCGACTCTCCCGCGATGCCGAAGGGTTTTTTTGTTGTAACCGGATCCGTTGCCGTTGCTGATGCTGCGTCGGATAATGGAGCTGAAAACAGCTCAGCTGAAACCCCTGATCCCGTAAACGGTGCCGTTCTACGGTATTACTATACCCCGGGCTGTAAAAGCTGCAACAGGTTTCTTCGAGATGCAGAGATCCCGATCGATAAACGCGATATAACTGAAGCTCAGTATTTTGAAGAGCTGCAGCGCGAGCTGACCGAACGCGGGGAAGTCATGCGTGAGGTGCCTGTTTTTATCACCGGAGAGAGTGTCTTTCAGGGGGAGGAAGAAGTTATAACAGGATATACAGCCCTGCTTGAGGGCCGCACAGCCGAACTATCTGAAGATGGGAACAGCGGCGGGATAAGTATCGCCATACTGCCGGTGATAGCTGCAGGACTGCTGGACGGGGTTAACCCCTGCGCATTCACAACGTTAATATTTTTACTCAGTGCCCTGTCGGTGGCCGGCCGCAGCAGGCGTGAAACCCTGATAATCGGACTTTTCTTTACTGTCACAGTTTTTGTCACCTATTATCTGATAGGCCTCGGATTTTTCAAGATTATCCGGATAGCCGATTCGTTTGAAATGGTGAGCAGGATAATAAGATGGGTTCTCTTCGGAGCCTTGATTCTTTTTGCCGGATTAAGTTTTTACGATTACACAAAGATCCGAGCCGGGAAGGCCGGCGATATCATCCTGCAGCTGCCCGATGGGGTGAAGCGCAGGATGCATTCATCCATCCGGACCCATTCGAAATCGGCGGCTCTTGCCGGAAGCACAATTGTGATGGGGTTTTTAATATCAATATTTGAGCTGGGATGCACCGGGCAGATCTACTTCCCGACAATCACCTACATCATTCAGACCGACAAGGCTGCTTCCGGATTTCTGTACCTGGCTCTTTACAATATCGCATTCATTCTTCCGCTTGCTGCAGTGTTTATTGTAGTATTCCTCGGTATCACCTCCAAGAGGATTACAAAAAAGTTTCAGACCAACCTCGGAATTATAAAGATTCTTACCGGCTTCCTGTTTATTGCATTTGCAGTCCTGATGGTGCTATTGTAGAAGAATGAAATCTAAA
>DMKD01000154.1 GCA_003454605.1 Spirochaeta sp.
CATATAGATCTACTTTCATTTCATCCTCCGGCATTCTCAACTGAGAGTTTAAATCTATTTAATGCACCGATGTAGGCCCGGGCACTTGCTTTAAGGATGTCGGTAGATGAACCCTTGCCGTTATATTGTTTACCGTCGATCAAAACTACTACAGATACTTCACCGATAGCCTGCTTTCCAGAGGTGACGGCGTTAACATGATATTCTTCAAGCTTGCCGGTGATGCCGGTCGCCTTGTCGATTGCTTGATAAATAGCTGAGATAGGACCATCACCGGTCGCGGCTTCCTCACTGGCTTCATCCTTCACCTTTATTCTAACAGTAGCTGTAGGAATTGCAGCATTTCCCGATGTTACATTGAAGTAATCGAGATCATAAAAGTGAGATTTTTTTCCAAGTACAGATCCGGCAATCTGCAGGATGTCTTCATCAAATACCTCTTTTTTTCGATCGGCAAGACTGAGAAATACTTTAAAAGCAGTCCCTATCTGTTCATCAGAGAGGGCTAATCCCAGTTCTTTAATTCTTTTAGTAAAACCATGGAGGCCTGAATGCCGTCCGAGGACAATTTCACTTGCTTCGCGGCCTACCGATTCCGGGGTCATGATCTCATAGGTTTCTCTGTTAGAGAGCATGCCGTGCTGATGAATACCAGACTCGTGAGCAAAGGCGTTTGCGCCTGTGATAGGTTTATTGCGCGGAATAGGTGATGCGATAATTGTTGAAAGCATTTTAGATGTGTAGAAGAGCTGCTTGGCGTCGATGTTTGTGTCAATTTCATGCAGGTCCTTTCTAACATTGAGCGCCATTACAAGTTCTTCAAGGGCGGCATTACCTGCTCGTTCTCCGATACCGTTCAATGAGACCTCTGCCTGTCCAGCGCCGTTGTTTATTGCGGCAAGGGTATTTGCAACAGCCATGCCGAGGTCATTATGATTATGGGTACTGAGTATCGCCTTATCGATGTTTGGAACATTATTCATAATAGAAGAAAAAATATGGCCTATTTCATCAGGCATCGTATATCCAACGGTATCCGGTACATTGATGACGGTTGCCCCCGCATCAATTACGGCTTCGATTATTCTGTAGAGAAAATCAAGCTCAGATCTGGTTCCGTCTTCGGGGGAGAACTCTACCTGGGCGAATTTGTTTCTTGCGTAACTGACAGCCTTTACCGCATTCTCGACTACCTGATCAGGTGTCATCTTTAGCTTGTATTCCATATGTATGGGAGATGTTGCTATAAAGGTATGAAGTCTGGTTGTCTCAGCGCCCTTAATTGACTCATAAACTGCATCAATATCCTTTTCGACGGAACGTGCAAGACCTGCAATAACCGGTCCTTTGACGTTTTCAGCTATCCGCTTGCTTGCTTCAAACTGGTGAGGAGATGATACAGGGAAACCTGCCTCAATTATATCCACGCCGAGTCTTGCAAGCTGAAGAGCAAACTCATATTTCTGTTCAATCGTCATCGCTGCGCCGGGCGCCTGCTCACCATCTCTCAATGTAGTATCAAATATCTGAATTTTTCTCATTCTTCTCTCCTGAATTTAGTTTCTATGACTTCTGAGGGGGTGATTTTTTCCCTCTTTCCATCGAAACAAGACCGCTTCTCGCAATCTCGATAATATTTCCATTTAAAAGTTCAACAAGATCGTTGATCTTCTTTTCGCCGCCTGTCAATTCGAGAATCATCGTGCTGTTGCCGACATCCATGACGCTTGCACCGAAAACTTCAGCGAGCTGGATAATTTCTCCGCGGTTTCCATGCACAACAGAGATCTTAATTAATGCGAACTGCCTGTCCAGGGTCGATTTATTAGTCAGATCGGTGACCTTTATTACCTCTATAAGCTTGTTAAGCTGTTTTTTTATCTGGTCGATTATTTCATCTTCACCGAGGCAGACCAGGGTAATACGGGTAATATCAGGATCCAGAGTCGGACCTGATGAAAAACTTTCCACATTATATCCGCGGCCTGACAGTAATCCGGAAATACGGGACAGTACGCCCGCGTTGTTTTCAACTAATAGTGATATTACATGATTCATCTTCTACTCCTCATCCTCATTGGTACAGAATACCATCTCTTCAAGTCCGGCACCGGGCGGAACCATCGGAAAAACATTTGCCTCCGGTTCTATTATGCAGTCAATGATTGTAGGTCCATCTGTATTCTTGTGTGCTTTTTCAATCGCTTCAGTAAGATCATCACTATTATATACCCTGTAACCTGCAGCTCCGTATGCAGCTGCTAGTTTTACGAAGTCGGGTGTACCGTCTGGTGTTACCTCAGACCCTCTTTTAAGAAGTTCCACATCATTAAGATGGGTAGATGAATACCTCTTGCCGAAGAACATCTCCTGCCACTGACGTACCATACCGAGATATCCGTTATCAAGAATAACAATAACAATTGAAAGTTTATTTTTAACAGCTGTAGCAAGTTCCTGAAGATTCATCTGAAATGATCCGTCGCCTGAGACAGCAATAACACGTTTATCAGGATTAGCTATGGCAGCTCCTACTGCTGCAGGAAAGCCGTAGCCCATGGTTCCGAGCCCTCCTGATGTAACGAATGTTCTTGGTCTTGTGAAGTTCCAGTAAAGTGCCGCCCACATCTGATTCTGGCCGACCTCGGTAGTTACAATTGAATCAGGGAATCTGTCGTTCACCTTGTTGAGAACCTCAAGAGGCATCAGCATTGCTGTTTCTTTCTCCTTAACATTGAAGCCTTCAACGGCGTTTTTACAGGGAGCAGCAGCCTTCCAATCACGGATTGTTTTCTGCCATTCAGGACGTTCAATTGTATCGACCAGCGGAAGCATCTCTTCGAGAACCTGGGCAGCATCTCCTACAATAGGGATCTCTACAGGTACGTTCCTTGCTATTGCTGAAGGATCAATATCCAAATGAACAATTTTTGCATATGGGGCAAATTTAGCGAGATCGCCTGTTACTCTATCATCAAATCTAACGCCTATTCCGAAAATCAGGTCGCAGTTGGACATCGCCATATTAGCAGTGTAGGTTCCGTGCATACCGGGCATACCGATATACATTTCATCTGCGGTTTCAATGGCGCCGATACCCATTAGAGAAGTTGTTACCGGAATCCTGGCCTTTTTAACGAGTTTTCTGAAAATTTCAGATGAGTTACCGACATTGATACCGCCCCCTGCAAATAACAGAGGTTTCTTTGCTTCGTTTATAGCGGCAGCGGCACGCTTCACCTGACCCTTATGCCCCTTTCCCGGGGTCGTATATCCGATAAGATTTACTTCAGCCGGATAACTGTCTTCCATCGGCTGGGTGAATACGTCCTTGGGAATATCAATTACTACGGGTCCCGGACGTCCGGTTGAGGCTATATGAAAGGAATCCTTGAGAGTTTTCGATAGTTTCTCACGTTCGGTAACTATATAGTTATGTTTGGTAACAGGACGTGTGATTCCGACTACATCTGCCTCCTGAAAGGCGTCATTGCCGATCATGTTGCGGGGCACCTGCCCGGAAATGCATATCAGCGGTACAGAATCAAAGTTTGCTGTTGCAAGTCCGGTAATGGTATTAGTTGCACCCGGGCCGCTTGTTACCAGACAGACTCCTGTCTTACCCGTAGTGCGGGCATAGGCATCGGCAGCATGAACAGCAGCCTGCTCGTGTCTGGTAAGAATTACATTGATATCATCTGCATGAAACAGTGTATCGAATACCGGTATTACAACCCCGCCGGGGAAACCGAAAATAGTGTCAACGCCTTCTTTTCGCAGGCATTCTATTACCATTTCTGCGCCTGTATAAATCATTGAATATCTCCTTCAATCATTGTTGATGGGCAAATCTAAAAGCTGCGATTTTTAGAAATCCCCGATATAAAAAAACCGTTCTCCCTTTAAGGAAGAACGGTCCGAATTACAATTTTCCGGTAAATCAATCTCCCTGCATTGAATGCATATTGAGTAAAATAATAATGCTTAGGATCGAGATTATTGATTTGCCTGAAACTGGCCTTTTCATAATAAAGAGGGTAAAAGAGAATTGAAATTTTGTCAAGCTTCTTTAGTAGTTTTTAAACTAATGAAGTAGGATTAAAGTTTGGATGTTTTTGATAAAAAGTATAGACTCCCCTGAAAAAAGGTAGATT
>DMKD01000247.1 GCA_003454605.1 Spirochaeta sp.
TCGGGAGTACACCGCGACAAGCTTTCAATTGCATATGCAGATCTTTCAACCGGTGAATTTTTTGCTTCATCCTTCGATGCTTCTCAGGCAGTTGAGATCCTGAAACGTGAACTATTAAGGCTTGCTCCGGGTGAAATTTTAATTCAGCAGTCTTTGCTGGAAGATAATGACAACATCGCGCGTCTTTTAGATGAACAGACAAATCTTCTTGTAAACAGATACCCCGACTGGGCCTTTGACATTGAAAACTCGGCCGACCTGCTCAAAAAACAGTTCAGCCTCATGTCTTTAAAGGGTCTCGGAATAAACGATGATGATCCTGCAATCTTTGCCTGCGGTATAATTCTTGAATATATTGCCGATACCTCAAAAAGTCTTCTGCCTCACGTTCGAAGACTTCGAATCATCAAGGATGATGATTTTCTGTTACTTGATGAATCGAGTCTTAAAAACCTTGAAATTACGGGAAATCTTCAGGACGGCAGCAAACGCTACTCCCTCATTGAGGTTCTCGATCAGACACGTACAGCCATGGGCTCGCGTAAACTTAAAAGCTGGCTGCTTCATCCGCTTCTTGACCGCGGTGATATTATTTCCAGGCAGGAAAGGGTTGAGTTTCTATATCATAATCAGATTCTGCTCTCAGGAATTATTGAGAAGTTAGCATCCATTCTTGATATTGAACGGCTCACCTCAAGAATCGGCATGGACAAAGCTCATGCCAAGAATCTTCTCGCTGTCAGGAATTCGCTGCAGTCTGCCTTCGAACTGAATAAGCTTCTGGGCGAATGGAAGGCTGATGCAGGGCCCGGCACACTTGAACCGGCAACTGCAGAGGAAGCCGCGACTATACTTCGGCTGCTTAATGAGTCAATAGATGAAGATCCTTCGACCCTTTTAACCGAAGGCAGGATGATAAAAGCTGGCTTTAACGCCGAACTCGATGAGCTTAAAAATCTGAAACAGCACAGTAAGCAAATCCTTACTGACTATCTTGAACATGAGAAGGAAGAATCCGGAATCAATTCGCTTAAGATTCGGTATAATAAAATTATCGGATATTTTATTGAGGTAACAAAAACTAATCTTGATTTGGTTCCCGAACATTTCATTCGAAGGCAGTCGCTCGTTTCCGCCGAACGTTTTACGACTGACAGACTCATCGAACTTGAAACTAATCTGAACTCGGCTTCAGACAATGCAGTTGAACTCGAGAAGAAACTCTTTCTTGAGGTAAGAGCTGAAATCAAAACAAAGATTGAAATTCTCTTAAGTCTATCAAGCTATATCTCTGAAATCGACTGCCTCGCATCGCTCGCCGCCGCGGCAACCCGTTACGGTTACGTGAAACCCGAAATAACAGATAAAAATTCCTGCGAAATCAGCGGCGGCAGACACCCTGTAGTCGAAGCCAATATTCCTTCGGGAGAGTTCGTTCCCAACAGCCTGAGTCTGGGCAGCTCTGATACCACTTTCGCTCTTATAACCGGACCTAATATGGCCGGTAAATCAACATATCTGAGACAGAACGCACTCATCATCCTGATGGCCCAGATCGGTTCGTTCATACCGGCCGAGAGCGCGCAGATAGGAATTGTCGACCGCATCTTCTGCCGCGTAGGAGCCTCGGATAACCTGGCACGAGGTGAATCAACCTTTATGGTTGAAATGAATGAAACAGCCAATATTCTTAATTCTGCGACCGCTAGAAGCCTTGTTATAATGGATGAAGTAGGGCGAGGCACCGGAACGAACGACGGCTTAGCTATTGCATGGGCTGTTTCAGAGTATCTGCTTGAACGTATTAAATCCAAAACCCTGTTCGCAACTCATTATCACGAGCTGACTCTGCTTGAGCACAGCGCACTGAAAAACCTCTCACTTGACGTGAGAGAAAATAACAGTGAAATAGTATTTCTCAAACGCATCAAGAAAGGGCCCGCGGATGCCTCCTATGGAATTCATGTTGCGGGTCTGGCAGGCCTTCCTGAAGAGGTGATTATGCGGGCAGAAGAAATTCAAAACAGCCTCGAAGACCGCGAACAAAAGCGTGGAATCCCTCAAGCTGAACCAAAAGAAAAAAAACCTGTCGAACTATTTCGTGCTGAAGATATGCTGAAAAGCGAGGTGCTTGGTTTAGATCTGAATAATTGCACACCTCTGCAGGCATTGAACCTCATCTCTGAATGGAAGAGTAAGTATAAATAATATAGATCCTGAAGCAGCATAATAAAACCTTGTTATAGTCCTGTATGAGGCTAAGTTCACTAAAAAAGCTGACGACATCGGCCGCCGACTTCGTTCTGCCTGATCTTTGTGCTGTATGCGGTATTTCTCTTGCTGCAAACAGGTCTTCAGAAGATGTCAGGATTCCACTTTGCAGGGACTGTAAAGAAAAGGCTGATAATGCTGTATTCAATCAAAATCATCCCCGAATAAACCGATGCAAGTCGTGCGGATATCCACTAACATCAGAAGATGATCATTGCTGCCGCTGCCGAGACAAACAATGGTGGTTCAACTCTTCGAGCAGCATTTTTCTCTACCTTGGAATCGGTAAAAAACTGATAAAAGCATATAAATTTGATAATCGCAAATCACTCGCAAATTATTTTGCATGGCTCATTTACAGGATATACCAGAACCAATATCAGAATCACGTAGTTGTTCCAGTTCCATACAGACCATCCTCAAAGCATAGACGCGGATGGGATCAGATTGAAGTTATCTGCGGGATTCTCAAGCTTGAATACAAGATTCCCATCCTTAAATGTCTGAGCCGCAGTAACGGCAGGGCACAGAAAACAATGAACTACAGCAGCCGCCTGAAAAACCTGGAAAATCGCATCCAGCTGAAAAAAATGACTGTTTTGCCGGTTAAGATTCTACTGCTTGATGATGTGTTCACAACCGGAGCAACTATGGACTGCTGTGCCTGTGTTCTGCATGATTCAGGAGCAGTAGATATCAGCTGTATAGCCATAGCACTTGACCTTTAAAGGCATTGAATATACAATAAATAGACAGCTTAAGAAAACATTGCCTGAAGAAGTCGAACGAGACTTCTTTTTTTGTAGGCTCATGATTTTCATGCTGATTATTGTTAAGGATGATGACTTGAAATTCAACGGATACGAAGAAAATGAGCTTTTCTCAATAGTAAATCCAATCTGTGAAGGATTTGGAGCAAAGCTGGTTCATTTGAACTCGGCAATTGTAAAAACAAACCTCCATATAAGGATTGTTCTCTATAAGAAGGGCGGCATCAATATTGATTCCTGCACCAAGATTTCAAGGGCTGTTTTACCCAGAATTGAGGTATGGGCTGACAACAGAGATGTAAACCTCGAAGTATCATCACCCGGTATTGGACGGATCTTGAAAGACGCCTGGGAATTTCAAATCTTCAAGGATGAGAAAGTTAATATTCTCATTGACAACCAGTGGATTGCAGGAGTAATCATTGACGCCGATAAAAATAAACTCATCCTCCAGTCCGATGATAACAATGCCGAATATGTGTACGAACAGATTCAGAAAGCCAAATTAGATTAAGAAAACGGAGGAGACGAATGTCGTCAGGCATAGCTGAAGCAATAAAACAATTAGTGCAGGATAGAGGAATTTCCGAAGATCTTGTAATTAAAACTATAGAAGATTTTCTTTTAGCCGCATATAAGCGGACCTACGGAACAGTGGATAATGCTGTAGTCCAATTCTCTGAAGACGGTAATGATGTAGAGCTTTATGCTCAGAAGGTTATTGTTGAAGATGTATATGATCCAGTAGCCGAGATAGGACTCGAAGAAGCCCTCGTTCTAAATGAGGACGGTGAAATCGGTGATGAACTGCTTATTCCAATCGATCCGATGGAGTTTGACAGGGTAGCGGTTCAAAGTGCCAAACAGAAAGCTAAACAGACCCTTAGAGAAATTCAGAAGGATACTCTCTATTCTGAGTTTAATGAAAAACTCGGAGAGATGATAATTGGATACTATCAGCGTGAGAAAAACGGAAATATCTACGTCGATCTCGGGAAAACCGAGGGCATACTGCCCAAACGGTTTCAGTCTCCCCGTGAGATTTATCGTCCGAACGACAGGATAAAAGCACTTATATATGAGATTAACAAAACTCCGTCAGGTCTTCAGATTGTTCTGTCGAGAACACATACTGATTTTGTAAAACGGGTTTTTGAACTTGAGGTTCCTGAAATCTACGATAAAACGGTAGAAATCTTCAAGATTGTCCGTGAACCCGGCTATCGAACTAAAATTGCCGTTTATTCAAACCGCGATGATGTCGATCCGGTGGGCGCATGTGTCGGTATGAAGGGTGTGCGTATTCAGGCAATCGTTAGAGAACTTGAAGGCGAAAAAATCGACATTCTTAAATATGATCTTGATCCGAGAGTCTTTATTAAGAATGCTCTTTCTCCTGCTGAAGTAAATGATATTGTAGTTCTTGATGAAGCAAAACGTCAGGCTCTGGCAATCGTCGGAGAAAGTCAGCTCTCTCTTGCCATCGGTAAACAGGGACTGAATGTTCGGTTAGCTAACAGGCTTGCCGACTGGAATATAGATGTAAAAACTGAAGAACAGTTTGATGAAATGGATATCGCGGTTGACACAAGACGAGCCGTATCTGAACTTTTCGGTGATGTCGATGAATCAGAAGAAATCACTTCCATTTCTGAACTGCCGGGAATAACCGACACCATCATTACTGTATTAAAACAGCACGATATCGAGCTTATTGAAGAGCTCGTTGCATTGTCAGATGAAGAACTAACAAACTTCAGTGATCTTTCAGAAGAGGATGTTAAGCTGATTAGTTCAATCATTGCAGACAATGTTGACATTATCGAAGAAGAAGAAGATTATATTGAAGAAGAGTATGAGCCTTCCGAAAATGATTTTACTGGTGAAGAAGATTTTGCAGCAGAGCCTGAACAGGAAGAAGTTGATGAAGCCGATAATGATTCCGAAAATGAAACTCCTGAGGAGCTTTCAGATGACGATGAAGGCTATGAATGTCCCGAATGCGGGGCGTCAATTACTCTTGATATGACCGCTTGCCCCAGCTGCGGCGTAGGCATCAGCTTTGAGATTGAAGACGATGAGGAATAAAATATAATTTGAAGGGAAATATGTCAGAAGAACTTGAGAAGAAAAATATGCCCAAAGCTACTTTGATAAAACACAAAAAGCCGACAGCAGAATCAGATGCTTCCAAAACAGAGAAAAAGAAGGTTGTTGTCGTAAAGAAAAAGAAAAAACCCGCTGCTAAAGCTGTGCCTTCTTCAGATAAAACTAAGCAGGACGGTGTAAAACCAGTTGCAAAAGCAGCCGTAAACAGCGACAGTCAGAAAACATCAGGAGCTCGGACTCCGAAGGGCGAAAGACCCGCCGGCGGTTCCCGTAAGGGCAGATCTCAAGATGATATTTTTGCAGGAAAACCTGCTGTAGAAGAAGCAGCATCCGTTGCCGAAGTAAAACCGGCACCAGCTCCTGAAGCTGTAAAAATTGAAACTGACGTAAAAAGTACCCAGAATCGGGGAAGCGATGAAAATAGAACAACCGAACGCCCACGCCAGGAAGGTGCAGGCAGACCAGATACCCGTCCGAGTAGCGGAAGCTACCAGGGCAGACCAGACAACCGTCAGGGCGGAGGAT
>DMKD01000032.1 GCA_003454605.1 Spirochaeta sp.
GGCCCTGCCTGGACATCAATTCCAGATGCCCGCAGAACCGCCATATCCTGAACCACTACCTGACGGCTTACATTATGCACGGCGGCAAGCTCGGTACCGGTCAACGGCTGTGAGCTCTCTATTAATTGTTTTTTTATCCTGATTCTACGCTCTTCCGAATTCATAATGCCTCCTCCTCAGTCAGCCTTATGATACAATATAATGACAGCCCCGGCTAACCCTGTTTTTCAGTGCAGATTCGGCGACCATAACAGCTGTACCCGCCATATTCCTTAGACTGGCTGTTGCTGCTGCGGGGAGTCCCTGACTGTACATATTTTCAGCAGAATCTTTCATCTCCTTAAGCTCGTATACCGCATCACCGAGATCACGATAATTTCTGAGGATACCAACCTTATCCCACATTATCCGCTGTATGCGCTGTTCCATATTTTGTATCTGCGGCTGCAGCTCATGATACATTTCTGCTGCACCTGCCTTATCATCCGGCGAAACAGATGAAGAAGACAACAGTGGGTCAGGGTTCTTTTCCAGTAACGTGGAGATCCTGCGCACAGCTCGATCCGCCCAGACGACCCCCTCCAGAAGAGATGTGCTTGCCAGCCGGTTGGCTCCGTGAACCCCGGTACAGCTGCACTCACCTACTGCAAAAAGTCCGGGAACTGATGTCTGCGCCCACTCATCCACTGAAATCCCGCCGCAGATAAAATGAGCTGCAGGGGTCACAGGAAGAAGCTCCCTGGTAATGTCAATTCCATGCAGCATACAGCGGCTGTATATTGTAGGAAATCTGTCTTTTATTACATCGGTTGGAATATACTCAAAAAAATTAAGACATACATGTGGGGTCCCTTCCTTTTTCATCTCAAGCAATATTGCTCTTGCCACAACATCCCGGGCGGCAAGATCCTCCCATTGGGGAGAATATTCATTCATAAAGGGAACATTCGAAGGTGTTACCAATCTGGCACCGGCTCCTCTAACCGCCTCAGAAATCAGAAAAGGCTTAATTCCCGGTAATGCAAGTGCGGTGGGATGAAACTGCATATACTCAAGATCTCTGGTTTCAGCACCAACCCGGGCAGCCATTGCTGCACCATGTCCCTTTGCACCGTAGGGGTTGCTTGTACGTTTATATAAACTTCCCGCCCCTCCAGTGGCCATAATGGTGATCGATGCGCGAACTGAATCTATGCTGCCTCCGCTGTCGATAATTGATGCGCCGTGACATTTTTTTTCCAGATCTCCTGACATTATCAGATCTGTTGCGATACAGCCCGTCATCAAAGTAATACCGGGATGCCCGGAAACGGCCTGCTGTAGTGTCTCCATGACGGCCTTGCCAGTTGCGTCGCTGTTGTGTATTATCCTTGGACAGCTGTGCGCGGCCTCCTTCGTCAGTGATAATTCACCCTGCGGGCTTCTGTCAAAACTTATATTCAATCGGTCGATTAGAATCCGCTCTATCGCTTCTGGTCCATCTTCGGCAAGCATCCGAATCATCTCTCTATCGCCGCAGCAGCCGCCGGCATTCCAGATATCTTCAAAGCGGGACTGCGGGCTGTCGGCCGCACCCTTATAAACAATTCCGCCCTGAGCATGAAAGCTTGCAGTCTCCGCAGCCGAGGGAAATGGCCGAAGTATTACAACATCCGCACCCTTTTCCGCCAGACCGAGTGCTGCAATACTTCCAGCAATTCCTCCGCCAATGACTAATACCTGAGTATCCATAATCTCACCTCCGCTAAGAAATCCTTAACATATATCTGACTGATTCGGCTGCAGATTCGCGTATATCCTCGGGGATTTCAATTTCATACCGCTCTTCCCTCAACGCCATAAGAGTATTTTCAAGAGTTATCTTCTCCATATGAGGACAGCGGATGTAGGGGACCGGTATAAACCTCTTTTGCGGATCATTCAACACGATATTCTTCTCCATGGCCGCCTCTGAAAAGAGACAGAATTCCTGCGCATCGCTTTCCTGAATATAGTTGATCATTGCGCTAGTGCCGCCTGCAAAATCAACTGCATCAATCACCTCCTGCGGGCTTTCCGGATGTGCAAGTATTACTGCATCAGGATGGTTTCGTCGAATATCTTCAACCTGGGTTCTGGTAAACCGCTCATGCACCTCGCAGCTGCCGTTCCAGCCGATGAGCTCTCTACCCGCCCCCAGCATGCCCGCCACATTGGTAGTTAAATGCTGATCCGGCAGAAAAATAATCTGTTCATTCGGAAGCGAACTGAGAATTTGCGCGACATTCCCGGATGTGCAGCATATATCAATCTCTGCCTTCAATTCTGCATATGTGTTGATGTAGGCAGCAACCGGAACTCCGGGGTGTTTTCTCTTCAGTTTTCTAACATCTTCAGGAGATATACTTTCAGCAAGAGAACAACCTGCTTCCTCTACCGGCAGAAGAACCTTTTTTTCAGGGTTCAGCAGCTTGGCTGTTTCAGCCATAAAGGATACACCGCATACAACTATAATATCGTTGTCCGCGTCAGCCGCCTTTCGGCTCAGTTCCAGTGAATCGCCGGTTATATCCGCCACAGAATGAAAAAGCAGAGGGTCAATATAATTATGTACGAGAATCAGTGCATTCTTTTCCCGTTTCAAACGAATTATTTCTTCAGCCGTTTCAGCTTTTTCCTTCAGCTGCTGATCAGAGATATCATCAGTGATACAGGAACGCAACCTGTCGTATATGGATACAGCTGCAATCATATCTGAACTCCCGGAGAGTCGAGCAGCAGGGATATATCAAGAGCCTTGACTGAATGGGTAAGACTGCCGACAGAGATGTAATCGAGTCCGATCTCTGCAAGCTCTCTGACACGCTCCAGCGTAATATTTCCGGAAGCTTCAAGAGGGGTCCTTCCGCCGGCATGGCCAACAGCCTTCACCATTTCCATGGTAGTCATATTATCAAGCATGATCCTGTCCACTTTCAGCTGAAGAGCCTCTTCCAATTCCTCAAGATCTCTTACTTCAACCTCAATTTCCATACCCTCAGGTGCGGCAAATCGCGCTCGTCTGACTGCCTCAGAGATGCTGCCGGCGGCTATAATATGATTATCTTTTATGAGAACCATGTCGAAAAGACCGAAGCGGTGGTTGTAACCGCCCCCGATTCTGACGGCCTGTTTATCGAGTATCCTTAATCCGGGTACAGTTTTACGTGTGTCCAGAATCTTTGTCCGCGTACCTCGTACTACTTCAGCAAATTTCCCGGTTTCCGTTGCAATCCCTGACATCCGCTGCATAATATTCAGAGCGGTTCGCTCGGCGGAAAGAATAGTCCTGGCCGGCCCATCAACTTCGGCAATTAACTGCCCCCGACTCACATGTTCTCCGTCTGAAACTCTCGGAAGGAAATTTGCCGTTTCTTCAAACATCGAAAATACTTCGTGGGCAATTTCCAGTCCTGCAGCTATCCCTTCGTCCTTGGCACAAAACTCCCCCCTGAGATGAAGCTTTGCAGGAACTATGCTGAGCGTCGTTACATCACCGCTGCCGAGATCTTCCTTCAATACTTCCGATAGCAGGTCATGGATTATATCTTTTTCTGAGATTTCTAATGCCGCAGCCATAAGTTTTGCCTCCGTTCAGAATTCTTTGAATTGCGGCAATTGTAAGACATGGCACCTGTTTAGTCAACTGTCTTGTCAGTAGCTTATTTTTGTTTATTTGTCACAGTATGAAGAATCGATGATATTATAAGGCCGACTCCAAGCCCGGCAAGCATACAGCCTACTAATGCCATTGGATTTCGGGTGACAAAGAAAAAACCGATCCCAAGACCAAGCATCAGGCCTCCGCCTACAGCCCAGTTGCTTCTGTCTTCCTTTTTCTCTTTTTTTTCTTCCATACAGTCCTCTGCCGGTTAAACAATATTGATGAGAATTTCTGTCACTTTATTCACTGAAATTTCCTACACCTGCTCTGAGGGATTTAAAGAATAAATTCATCCTGCCATAACAACTTTAAAAAAGTGGACCAGTGAAGGCATCGGATACTATCTGCAGTTTGCCTGTCAACTTCATCAAAGGAAATAAGCAAATACTGCTGGACTATTCCCTCTTCTTTAAGCGCGCGTAAACCCTTTAAATGTTTGTCATGCACAGATCTCGTAGCTTTTACCTCTACAGCCATATCATCTCCGATTAGAAAATCAACTTCAGTTCCCGATCGTGTCCTCCAGTATCGCAGTGTTTTTTTTATTCTGCGGTATGCGATCCAGGCGCGTAATTCCATGGCTATAAATTGTTCAAAAGCCTTTCCATATTCACTGCTTCCTTCTTGCATATTTATATTGCCCCGCAAGAAGTTTGCTACTCCCGTATCAAACAGGTAAAACTTTGGCGTTACTACCGCTTTTCGACGTTTAGACTCCTGCCAGCTTTCTAGCAGGAACCCGATGTAAGTATCTTCTAAAATGGAAAAATAGGAGCGAACGGTACTGGCTGGAACACCGGCATCACTCGCAATATTTGCATAGTTTAATTGTTCGGTATTTGAAAAACTGGCTACCTTTAAAAAACGTGAGAATGAAACCTGATTTTGAACCAGAGCTTCAGCCTGAATTTCTTCTTTTAAATAGGTATTGATGTAGGCATCAAGTTCTTCCTCAGGAAAATCACTTGGATATACCTGGGGCAACCCGCCAAATTTTAGATAGTGATTAATATCAAATGTATCAATCTCATTGGACACAAGCGGAAAAAGATTGGCCTGCCAGGCTCTACCAGCGAGTAAATTCACACCGCTTCTTTTAAGCTTTCGGGCACTGGAGCCTGTCATAATGAAATGGACCGGCATAGATTCAATTAAATTGTGAATTTCATCAAGTAATTCCGGGAGTTTCTGGATTTCATCAATTATGACGACCTGTTTATCTTCTGATTGTTCACGAACAATATCCTGCAATTTTGATGGATTTTCCGCCAGAGATAAAAATGTTGCGCTGGAAAGGAGGTTAATAATTTTATGCTCTGGAAATTGAGTACGAAGCAATGTTGTCTTACCTGTACTACGAGGCCCAAAAAGGAAAAATGACTTTTTTGATACCAATTTAGCCATTTTTAGAGTTCTTTGATACATATTTAAGATATTATCACACAGTTAGCAACAAAACAACATTGGCTCTGCTGATTTTAACGCAAATTCAACAGAGTTCTTGCTGATTTAGGGCAATTAGGTTTAGAATGTTCGAAGCAGGAATGGAATTGAGCATAAATATTTTTCGGGATAGCTATTTGAGGAATAAACAGCCCAGGTGTCTCACCATAAATATAAAGGTGCAGCTAAAACAGCAGTTGTGCTGTCAACTAAGGTCCCATCACCCAATTGGCCGAAATCATTATCCCCCCAAGTATATATTGTTTTATCCCTGTTGAAACTCTGTGATAATGTCCCCTGATAAAATAGTCTTGGAGATTATTATGCCAGACAAAATGCAGATGGGATACAAAGAGTTGATGAGAGCAAAAATCATGAAAATGCTCAAGGATCAAATTATGTATATGGGCCTAAATTCCTATTTAGGGCTTGCTGAATAATATATA
>DMKD01000202.1 GCA_003454605.1 Spirochaeta sp.
GAGGCATTTTAGCTTTTTTAGGCGGCTGTAGTCAACGAGAGAACAATTATGCCGTTATATTAAAAAACCTATCCGGATAACCGGACAGGTAAATTGAAATTTGTTATTTAATAGGATAATTCCTGGGTATATAGGGTTTTGATATCCTCTTCACCCTTCCGGGAATCAAAAACCGTCCAGATTTCATTGACCAGCCTTGCTGCAGTATCAAATTCACGCTCAATCTCAAAATTCATCACAAGATCATTTTGAAATCTCTCTACAACCTCTACTCCCATCTCAATAAGCTTGTCCGCCTTCACTTCCCAATTAAAAATAAAAGTAGTTTCTTCGCTTATCATAGACTTCATACCGAAAAATCCCGCCAGAGCAGAATCATCGTAAAGATCAGCACCTTCTCTGTATTTCTCTCTGGAATAGTAAAATCTCTGCAGCAGGATATTGCCGTATCCTGTTGTTAAGACACTGTCATTATCGAATCCTGTATAATAGTCAAAAGAATTATCAGATTCCACAAATTTGCCATCAATACTAAAGGGGACATCAAAATTCCCCAAGTCCATCGTCCATGTTTCATACATAGGCTGAAACAGAAGCAAGTTAAATAGTTTTCTGTAGAAAACAGGAACTGAAGTGTATTCAGGAATATCTCCCTCATTATCTACCGGAAGGAGATCGTATTCTACCTCAAGATATACAACACCGTTTAACGCGGCAGATTCAGGAAGAACAACATCTCCTATTCTCTGGTAGGTTATGACATATTCATTAAAATCAATTCTACCGTTCATATCCTTTGTATACTGGGTTTGAATGTGCTTAATAACATTCCCATCCTGATCATAGACAAATTCATCATCAAAGGTCTGATATAACTCATCACTCTTATAATCCGTCTTTTTTGTCTGCTTAACAGATTTTGCGCCGTCCGTGTAAAACCCGACATAATCAGGACTAGCACTGTAGTCGATACTCGTACAGCCCACAGCCAGTAAGGTCGCAGCTGATACGAGTAAAAGTAGAATTCTTTTGTAATGCATTTATAGCTCCTTATCCCCGTATTTTTTTCCGGGGTTATTACCACAATAAAAATTTCTTCCTGAGTTCAATCTCTACCTGTTGATTCAGTTCTTCAGTGACTTCATAAAACTCAAGTTTCTCGTTGTATCCTGCTGCAGAAAGCCGTATTCGAAGAATACTTCCTGCCGGAAACTGTACAGAAACCGGAGCTTTCCCCAGGTCCTTATTGTTTATGGATACATCAGCCTTCAAAGGATCGACGCTGATTTCAATCACAGGATTGTCATTAATTTCCTTCTGAAGACTTAGATCGATATTTTCAGGAGGGACTTCCCACGGACCGATCTTTTCATCGATAATTTCGAGTCCCTTTTTCTCAATTCTCAGATTATATTCACGATTAAAAAGTTCCTGTGTCAAAGGGGTTTTCCCCTTATATTCTCCATTTATAAATACCCATGCTCCGTCAGGATCGCTGTTTATAATTAAATCGAACTGTTTATTCTTATTCAGAAAAACTGACAACAGATTTCCAACAGGAATTGCGAGATTAAAGTTATAACCGGGTATCACAGCGGTAATGATTCCAATCACATGACCGTCACCGTCAAGAACCGGACCTCCTGAATTACCCGGAGCAACAACCGCACTTAAATCGAGCATTCTGCCCATACCCTCAACATTCTGGAAAGCCTGAATATATCCGGGTGTTGTTTTAAAACTCCTGCCTAACGGATACCCGATAACTAGTATTTCCTCCATCAGCCCGGGTTTTTCATTCTCAGACAACCTGAGAACTGCCGGAGCATCAATTGAGAGCTTAAGCAGGCAGAGATCCTGTTCACGGTTGATCTTATCGATTGTAAGATTTTCATTTATATTATCACCCGAGAAAGAAAACTCAGCTGAGAGGGAAACATCTTCTGAATGTTCGGCCGCAGCGACGACATGAGCGTTTGTTACCATCCGCTGATTACCGGATACGGTTTCAATCATGAAACCGCTTCCCTGACTTATCACTGCCCCTTTATCATCAGTGACCGTTATCTTAGCAACTGCCTGCCCATACTCTTCTACAATAGCTGCCCAGTCAACTGCGAAAAGAAATACCGCTGCAGATAAAAATAAGATAGTTGTAAGGAAAATTCTTTTTGCCATTTTTCTATACTCTCTGAACGATCTATTATCATATAGTTGATATTTTGAATAAAATTTTTAACCGAATAAATTATTACTATAATAGTACTTCTCTGTCAACACATGCAGTTTTCACAACATGAGTTTTTTCCTTGACTCAAGCATGGTTCCTGAGTAATCTCTATTAAAGAAGAACTAGAAAATTGAGCTTCGACAATTGACAGGAGGAAATATGTCAGAAAGAAATGCCGGACCCGGCGGACCTAATATCAGAATCAGACCTAGGCTTGTAGCCATCATTCTGATTGTGGTAGTTGTATTAGCTGCCGTTCTATCCAGCTTCTATATGGTGGATCAGACGGAACAGTCAGTGATTCTGCAATTCGGTCGATACAGCCGTATCACCGGCCCAGGACTACACACAAAACTTCCATTCGGAATTGAGAGAAATTACAATGTTCCAACACAAGTGATTCAGACAATGCCGTTCGGATTCAGAACACAGCAGGCGGGAGTATCAACTATCTATGATAAATCGGATTATCCGGAAGAATCAGTCATGCTGACCGGAGACCTCAACATTGTAGACGTTGAGTGGGTTATCCAGTACCGGATTGTAGATGCGTATAAGTGGCTTTTCAAGGTTGAAAACCGTACAAAAACAATACGCGACATCTCACAGTCAGTCATTAACATGCTTGTCGGCGACAGAGCAATACTGAATGTAATGGGTTCTGAAAGAACTACAATTTCACTCGAGTCGCAGGATCTGATGAATGATATCTTCGATGAATATAATCTCGGTATTACCGTGACTACAGTTCAGCTTAAGAACATCGTTCCGCCGATTGGAGAGGTACAGGATGCCTACGAAGATGTTAACATGGCCATCCAGGATATGGAAAAACTGATAAATGAAGGTAAGGAATCATACAACAACGAGATTCCTCTGGCGCAGGGACAGGCTGCACAGATGATCCAGATTGCCGAGGGTTATGCGACTGAACGTGTAAATGAAGCAAAGGGTAATGTTGCAAGATTTAATTCAGTTCTCACCGAATACCGGAAAAACAAGGACGTAACCCGTTCAAGACTTTACATAGAAATGATTGAAGATGTCTTCGGTCAGGAAGAAGGCACCGATATTATCGATAAAAACCTCGATAACTTCCTTCCGCTCAAATCACTTCAGGGAGGTGTCCAGTGAACAAGTTAATTCGTAATATTGTAATCATATTAGTGCTGGTAATCATTATCTTTGCTGCAGGCCCATTCTACGTTCTCAATGAAGGTGAGCAGGCTGTTGTAACCAGATTCGGAGCTATTATTGATTCTAATACCGAAGCCGGGCTCAAGTTCAAGATGCCTTTTGTTGATAATGTCGTCAGATACCCCAAGAAACTTCTTTCATGGGATGGGGATGCACAGCGTATTCCTACTGCTGAGAACCAGTTTATCTGGGTTGATGCAACAGCAAGATGGCAGATTGTTGATCCGATGAAGTTCTATGAATCAGTAACAACCCTCGAGCAGGCATATGCAAGGATGGATGATGTTATCGACTCTTCAGTAAGAACCGTAATTGCAGAAAACCTTTTACGTGAAGCTGTTAGAAACTCGAACCAGATTAATGACGTCGTAGCTGAAGAACCCATTGCAGTTGAAGATGAAGAAAGCCTTAAAGCTCTTCGAAATCTGACTGTAACCGAAACACAGCTTGAACCGATTGAAAAGGGACGCGAGGCATTATCTGATGCGATGTATACCAGTGCAGCGATTATAGTTCCTCAGTACGGAATTGAGTTAATCGATATCATCATCAGACAGATTCGGTACTCAGATGACCTTACTCAGTCTGTATTCAACAGAATGATTAAAGAACGTTCACAGGTAGCGCAGGCATATCGTTCATTCGGTGAAGGCCAGAAGGCTGAATGGCTTGGTAAACTCGACAATGACAAGCGCTCGATACTTTCCGAAGCCTATGAGAAATCAGAAAGTACTAAGGGTACTGCAGATGCCGAGGCTACAAGAATCTATTCAGAATCATACAGAGAAGATCCGGAATTCTTTGAGTTCTGGCGCTCAGTTGAATCATACCGAAAGATTATGCCGAAGTTCAACAAAACGCTCACAACAGATATGGAGTACTTCGATTATCTGTATGAGCAGACCGGTCGATAAGCCGTACTCTTCCGGGGCAATCCCCCGGTTGTTATATATAGAGGCCCCGCTGCCTTCCTAACAGGACTGCAGCGGGGCTTTTTCTATGCAATAATGATAATTTTTTTAGAAAGGGATTATTCTATCCGCAGACGCTTTCCGTTATGCACCTTACGCCTGAGTGCCTGGGTCAGAAAATCAACCGCACTCTTCTCTACCTGAAAACGTGTGCTCGTCGGTTGTATATCAATACGGCCGAGATCCACAGTCTTGCCGCGGGTATTCTGGTTAATCATCTTCATAAGCTCAGGCGGCGAAATTCCGTCACGTCGGCCGAGATTGATCTTCAGCCAGCTGTAATCAGCTGAATCACCACGCTCCTGTCTCCGGCCTCTGGGACGGCCTTCAGAACCTCTATGGCCTCCGGGACGACGATCATTACGTCTGTCACGTGAATAATCCCGGTTTGAACGGAAATCAAGATCATTTCCACGCTTAACGGGTTTAAGGTCCTCGAGGTTTTTATAGAAGTCAAGGAAGCGGTTGAACTCAAGCGAAACAAACTTTTTTACAAGCTCTTCACCGGTAAATCCTGCAAGTTTCTCTTCAATAACACCCATGTAGGGAGAAATCATTGATTCATCAACATTAACGTTATGAACCTTTTCAATCAACGCAAGCAACTGTGCCTCACAGATCTCCTGTTTACCGGGAATCTGGGCTTCAGATATCTTACGGCCGAGATTCTTCTCGATCCGCTTGATCCTTCCACGCTCTCTCATATTAATTATGGAGAGTGAGATACCGGTACTTCCCGCACGTCCTGTTCGACCGCTTCGGTGATTGTATATTTCTATTTCATCAGGAAGGTCGTAGTTAATAACATG
>DMKD01000110.1 GCA_003454605.1 Spirochaeta sp.
CCCGATGTGATCTGCTGCGGTCATGCCGCCTATGACTTAAACTTCATTATGGATGAGTTTCCGGTTGAAGACCGGAAGTACAAGATAGACGAGCTTGTGCAGACGGGCGGCGGCCCCGCGTCAAATGCGGCGAGCCTGCTGGCAGCCTGGGGCGCGAAAGCTGCCTATGCGGGTCTTATTGGGGATGATATCTTCGGCCGGCTGATACTTGAGGAGCTGCGGGAATCGGGTGTCGAGACTTCCCTGGTTCAGCTTGACGGCTCAAAGAACACGCCCCTTTCGGCGGTTATTGTGAACACCGCAAACGGCAGCCGAACCCTCCTGAACCGCCGGGATGAAAATGATCAGCCGGTAGTAACCGGCGAAATTATCAAAGCTCTGAAAACAATGACCCCCGCGGTCCTCCACTTCGACGGCCATGCTCTGGAGCTGAGCCTTAGAATGATGGAAGTCTTTCCCGATGCGAAGGTCGTAATCGACGCCGGCTCATACCGCGCTTCCACCGACAGACTCTGTGCTGCTGCTGATTACGCAATCTGCAGCAGAAGATACGCTGAAGTCTGTACCGGACTCGATGATATTATTAGTGAGGCGGGCCGACAATCCTGCATCAAAATGCTTAGCCGACGCTACCCGGGACAGGTGATAGTCACGCTAGGCGCCCAGGGACTGTTTTTCGGTGAAAGCGGCAGCTCTACCGACGGACCGGCGGGTGTTCAGGCTGTAAGCATGCCGGCCTTCGAGGTTGAAGCCATGGACTCAACCGGCGCCGGGGATATTTTTCATGCAGCTTTTTCCTTCGGCTTGCTCCGCAAATATGCTTTCAAAGACAAGCTGAAGCTTGCATCAGCTGCTGCCGCGCTGTCGGTAATGAGGCCCGGAGCGCGAACATCCATCCCCAGGCTAGGAGACAGCCTCAGAATGGCCGGAATCTCGCCAGAAACTGATGATTAAGATAAACTATCTGTGCTATAATTCAGTCAATTATGAAAGGTTATTATATTGAGAGCATAAAGAAGGCTGTCAGTTATATAGAAGAAAATCTCAATAAGAAGATTAGCCTTAATGGAATTTCTGAAGCATCCGGGATATCCAAATTTCATATTCACAGGCTTTTTCAGGCATTTACCGGAGATACAATCTATGACATCGTTAAAAGACTGAAAGTCGAAAATGCAGCTGCACTTCTGTCGTCATCATCAAAGACCATAGCCGATATTGCGAAGATATCAGGTTATTCCAGTGCCGCGGAGCTTGGACACGAGTTTAAAAACAGATTTTCAAAATCTCCTTCAGCATGGAGAAAAGCAAAGGCAGCAGTTCCTGAACACCCTTTAATAAAAACATTAGAGGATACAGACGAGCCTAAACTGCTCTCGATGAAAATCGAAAAAGTCGACGATTTTTCAATTGCATATATAAGACACACCGGAGCCTATGCCGGAGACTCGGCGCTGTTCATCTACCTCTACAATAAACTCACGGCATGGGCTGCTGCCGAGAACCTTTTAAGCCCCGAGCAGCAGAATGTCGTTATATATCACAACCCGATTCATATCACCGAAGAATCAAGAACGAAAATATCTATTGGAATCTCGGTGCCGGAGGATGTAAAAGCAGGCGGCGACATCGGAAAGATGAAGCTGCAGGGCGGTGAATACCTTATATGCCGTTACAGCCTGCATGATGAAGAATACAGCTCCGCATGGAACAGGGTATACAGGGAGTTCCTGCCCGAAAAAGGCCTGAAACTAGCGGAAGGCTTCAGCTTCGAACTCTACCCCAGCGACGTAAAGGCTGAAGACAGATACAGCGCCATTGTGGACATCTATGTGCCTGTAGAAAAGAACGATTGATTTTTCAGGATATCAACTCCAAACTTCTATCCAGCAAATATAGCCATATGATAATTGATGTGATAACATAAAGGAGAGGAGAAACCATGCCGTTACTGAAGAAAGAAAATATGAAAAATATGAAAATCAATATGGAGGGAGCACTGAATGTCTCAAAAATGAGCACCATCGACGGCGCCCTTGGATGGGAAGGATGGTCTATGCGGATTTTTACTCTAAAACGGGAGGGATACACCCCCTTTCATACACATCCATGGCCCCACATAAACTATATTATCTCCGGAGAAGGAAGCATTTTCATTGACGGTAAAGAGAAATCCGTTACCCCCGGAGACACCGCCTACATAAACGCGGGAGAAAAGCATCAGTTCAAGAACCTTGGTGAAGGAGAATTTTCCTTTATCTGTATTGTCCCGGCAGAAGGCGACAAATAAAATTATACCTAGCAGTCTTAAAACTGTCAGGTATACCTAACCGGTCAAACACAAGACTATTGTGTATATTTATTCTTGAGGGTTTGTTTTTGAAAGACTAGCCGGATCGATGTTCCATTATCCTCAATAGTCTCTATACTGGCATCAAGTTGCTTGGTCAGGGCGGTTATTAATAGCGTACCCAATCCGCTCTTTTTTTCTTCCGCTTTACAAATCCCTATTCCATCATCACTCACGGTGAGAGATACCCGCGATTCAGAATCTTCAGTAATTTCAACTGTTATTTTTCCAAGTCTTCTTTCGGGAAATGCATATTTTACAGCATTACTTATAAGCTCATTAACTATTAGACCAAGAGTGATAGCCTGATCAATTTCAATCTCAACATCTCCCGGTGTAACCGTAATAGAGATAGACTTGTGAGCTGAATTAAATGTTTGCAGGATATCCTGTCCAAGCATGCGAATGTAATCATTAAAATTTACTTCAGCAAACGCTGTTGATGAATATAATAACTCATGAACATGTGACATGGATTGTATCCTTGATTTGATCATCTGTAGAGATTCAACATTTCTATCGTCGGATATTTCATGAAGCTGAAGATTTATTAGAGAGGCAATAACCTGAAGATTATTTTTTACCCTGTGGTGGATTTCACTCAGAAGAATATTCTTTTCCCCCAGTGAACGCTCAAGTTTTTCATCGGCCTCTACCCGGCCGGTAATGTCATGCCCGATTGCAGAAATTTCTCTTACTGAACCATCTTCATTTCTGATTATCCTGTTTGACCAGAGGATCCACACCTTTCGCCCATCCTTGGTGATGTTTGCATTTTCTCCATTCCAGTATTCATTTTCCTGTTTTAATATTTTTTTAAAAATGTTCAGGTTTTCAGGGTCCCCCGTATTCAGAATAGTATCCATTATATTGCTACCTATCAATTCCTCCGCCGTATACCCGTAGAAGCTCAGACCGTATGGATTACAGTATGTAATCACACCATCGGGAGAATTCCGCATAATTATACTATTGATATTTTCTATCAGGTCCTTATATTCTTTTCTGCTGATATCCAAATCAGAAAAGGCATTTTGAAGTCGCTGCATCATAGATGTGAAATTTGACAGAAGAGACTCAATCTCAACAGATGCTGAATCGATTTTCGGTGCAATTATATTTGTTTCCAGAGAAAAAGAATCAAATGAAACAGAGCTGATATATTCGGATAACTGAGTAATCGGGCTGGCAATTTTTTTACTTATAATTGATATTACAATAAAACTGCATAACAGCATAGCAATAAGAACGGCATAACTCCGAAGGGCAAGTTTATCCAATGCCTGGGTAAAATCTTTCTCCGGAGAGATTATGAAGATCCGCAAATCTAAATCTGACACAGCGTTAAAAAAACCAGCTTTAACAAGGAACCATCCGTGGTCTGTATGGATACGGAAAGAATCTTTACTACTCGTAAAAAATTCCATTACAGCAGATGCGGTGGAGGGATCTTCTGATTTAAGCCCATTTATCCGTTCTCCCCCTTCAGAAATAAGCGCTTGATTATCGGAAGAAGCTAAAAGTAAGCCAGAGGATTCAGTAATAATGATTTTGCTGCCCGGGCTTACATGAATCTTTGAAAGAAAGGTATTTATACCCTGTAGAGAGATACTCGTAGTGACAACACCTGCAATTTCTCCATCCGAATTCCATAATGGAGAGTTTCCCGAAATGGCGGGATTATTATTTGATGAGTAAAAATAGACATCCGACCAGGTTGCTTTCTGTGCATAAACAGCAGAACGATACCAGGGTCTTTCCGCCGGAATATAATTACTAACCTGCTGCTCCATCACTTTTTTTAAAAAAGAGTCATCAACGCTCCAAATTTCAAGATTGCCCCCGGTATCAGTACTTCGCTCACCAATCCTCATGGAACCGTCTTCCATTCGCTGTGCTTCACGATATTCGCCATTCGCCATCCCTACCGCAATAATAGTAGCAACAGGAAAACTCTCAAGTTCATGTAAGAATAATTTCTGGAGTGATGCTAACGAAGCTTCTGATATTGAATTAATATTCAGATATGCTTCATTTATATTATTAATTGTGTCCGGTGTTCTGAGCGTATTTTCCAGTTTATCAAAAACTCTTTCAGCTATTTCATTCTGCAAATTCGGAACACTTGTATTCCTTAATTGCGAAGTAAACCCGGTAAAGATCATTATCTCTGAAATAAATACGACCGAAATAATGATAAGAAGTGTGTATTTAACTTTACCCTGAAAATGCTTAGCTTTGATATCATTCCTCACTGAAACTTAATATTGCTTACTACATTTTTAAGTGTAATTGATCCGGCAGGCCGATTTCAAGTGTAAAGATGACTGTGCCGTGCTATAATCCCGCCATGGAACAGAAGATAGCAGAAATAATCAGGCAGACAACGGCCGCGCGTAATGCCGAAGAAACTGAAGGCATTGAAAGATGGCGCACCCCCCTCGTTTCATTCGCTTCAGCCGATGATCCGCTCATGACCGAACTTAAAAACTGGGTAGATCCGAAGCACCTGCTGCCGGGCGACATGCTGAAGGGAGCCCAGTCGGTAATTTGCTATTACCTTCCGTTCAACCCTGAAATACCCAAATCGAACCGCGGCGAACGGCTTGCCTCCCGCGAATGGGTCGATACCTATGTTGAAACAAACAAACTGATAGACGTAATCAATGAAAAATTGAAAAACTACCTCGCGGCTGAGGGTTACGCCTGCGAAACAACCCCCGCCACCCATAATTTTGACCCCAAGGTGCTCATCAGCTACTGGTCGCACCGACACCTCGCCTATATCGCAGGACTCGGGACATTCGGCCTGAACAACATGCTGATCACTGACGAAGGTACTGCCGGTCGCTTCGGCAGCTGTGTTACCAACCTTAAACTTACCCCCGGCAAACGCCCGGATGGCGAAAACTGCCTCTACAAGGCGAAGGGAACATGCGGGGTTTGTGCCAAAAAATGCGTCAACGGCGCACTTACAACAGACGGCTTCGACCGGTTCAAATGCTACGATATGTGCCTTGAAAACGATGCTGCCAATAATATTGGTACCCTTGCCGACGTCTGTGGAAAATGCATCGCCGGAATGCCCTGCTCAAACAGAAACCCGATGAAATAGTCATTGCAAAAGTCTGCAATTCTACATTAAACTTAAAACATCTCATCAGTTAAAGAGGTGAAACAATGGCTTCAACCAAAGGAATGAAAATAGGAATACTAACAGCCGGCGGAGACTGTCCCGGACTGAATGCTGCCATACGGGGCATAGGAAAAACAGCAGCCCTTAAATACGGCATGGAGGTTTACGGTTTCTCATCCGGTTTTCTAGGTCTGGTAAATGACGAATACAAGAAACTTTCGGTCAGAGACATGTCGGGAATCCTTACGGTAGGCGGAACCATCCTAGGAACTTCCCGTGAAAAACCATTCAAAAAAAGCGATTACAATAAATATATCAGAAGCAAACCCGAACAGATAAAAGAAAATGTTGAAAAATTAGGTCTCGACTGTGTCGTCTGCATCGGCGGTAACGGAACCATGAAAACAGCAAACAAACTGCAGCAGCACGGAATAAGCGTTGTTGGTGTTCCAAAGACTATCGATAACGACATCTGGGGAACCGACCGGACCTTCGGTTTCGATTCCGCCGTCAATATTGCCACAGAAGCAATTGATCGCATCCATACTACTGCAAATTCACATAAAAGAATTATGGTTGTTGAGGTGATGGGCCACGACGCAGGATGGCTCACGCTCTATTCAGGTGTTGCCGGGGGCGGCGATGTGATTCTGATCCCTGAAATTCCCTATGAGAGGGAGGTCCTGAAGGAGTACATCCTAAAACGCTATGATGAAGGAAAACCCTATTCCATCGTTGTAGTAGCTGAGGGAATTGAGGTGCCGCCGAAGAAATCCGGCGTGAAGCGTAATAAATCGGCAGGGAATTACATTTCCGAGATCATACAGAAAGATACAGGACTTGAGACAAGACCCACAATTCTCGGCTATATTCAGCGCGGCGGCAGCCCTTCTCCGGCCGACAGAATACTTGCTTCAGAACTCGGCTCATACACCGCACAGATGATCTCTGAGGGGAAGTTCGGGCAGATGGCTGCATCAAAAAATGGGAAAATCGTTCCGGTTCCGCTGAATGATGTTGCAGGCAGGCTGAAAGTTGTACCCGGAGATCTGCCCCTTATAAACCAGGCACGGGCCCTCGATACCTGCTTCGGCGCCAGGCTGTAAGCCGATAATGGACAATAAATTTATAAACAAAGAAGTCAGCTGGCTCTCCTTCAACGAAAGAGTCCTGCAGGAAGCTGAAGATAAACGCAATCTTCTCGGAGACAGAATAAAGTTCCTCGGTATTTTTTCTTCAAATCAGGATGAATTTTTCAGAGTCAGGGTTGCAATGCTCAAAAAATTCTGCCTCATGAGCAGAAGCGCCCGTCGATATCTTGCTGAAGATCCGGAAGAAGTAATGCATGATGTGCAGCGAATTGTTCAGGAACAGCGGGTCAGATCAGAGAAAATTTACATTGAAATTATTGAAGAGCTGAAGACTGAAAAAGTATTCATACTTCATAAGAAACACCTCAGCCCTGAGCAGTACGATTTTGTGCTTGAATACTTTTATGATTATGTGCGTCCGCAGATCTTCCCGATGATAATCGACAGCAGACTTGATTTTCCATATCTTAAGGACAATTCGCTGTATCTTGCGGTTGAACTTAAAAAAAAGAATAAGGATACCGTGCGCTACAGTATCATTGAAATTCCAACGCGAGCCCTTCCGAGATTCATCAAGCTTCCTAATTCCGGAAATGACACACATATAATACTTATTGATGAGATTGTCCGTGCAGGGCTGCCAAGCATCTACGCCGTTCACAATTTTGACAGCTATAATGCATACAATTTCAAGATAACACGTGACGCAGAGCTGGAAATTGACGAGGACGACATCTCGATAAGCTACCTCAACAAGATTTCCGAGGGCGTAAAGAAACGCAAGGAAGGCGGGATAATCAGAATTGTTCATGATGAAAAGATGCCTCTGAAGATGCTGAATCTCTTTATCAGAAAAAACCACATTCACAAGCTCGACACTTTATCCGCCGGAGGACGCTACCATAAGCTGAAAGACTTTCTTAGTTTTCCGTCGGTGGTCGGGCTTGAAACGACCAGCCTCAATCCGCCTTTTCGGCATGCTTCAATCAATCAGAGCAAGCGGATATTCAGTTCAATCAAAAAGAACGATATGCTGCTTTATTTTCCATATCACACATTCAATACAATAATAGATTTCATCCGCGACGCGTCAATCGACCCGAGCGTTGAAAGCATAAAGGTAACCCTCTACCGTATAGCGAAATTTTCCAGCATAGCAAATGCACTGATAAACGCCCGCAGAAACAGGAAAGAAGTAACTGTTCTTCTCGAGCTTCAGGCACGTTTTGATGAAGAAAATAACATCTATTGGGCAAACAGGCTTAAAAACGAGGGGGTCAGGGTCATCTTCGGCATAAGCGGGCTGAAGGTTCATTCCAAAATCTGCATGATCACCCGGCGGGAGAAAAAAGAACTTATCCGCTACTGCAGCATCGGTACCGGAAACATGAATGAAGACACCGCAAAGCTCTATACCGACTGCAACCTGCTGACCGCCGATCCGGGAATCTGTTCAGAAGTGAGCAATCTTTTTGATTTTCTCGAGCGTAACATCAACTACAGCGGTATATTCAACCAACTCCTTGTATCACCGATCAATGCGAGAGAACGGTTAACGGAGATGATTGACTTTGAAATTGAGCAGGCAAAACAGAATAAGCCTGCCTGGATCAAGATAAAAATCAATAACATGGCCGATAAACACCTTGCTGAAAAACTTTACGAGGCCGGCAATGCGGGCGTGAAAATACAGATAATCTGTAGAAGCCGTTTTATTATGAAAACCGGCAAAAAGGGGCCAGGCAAAAATATTGAAGCGATAAGTATAGTCGACAAATACCTGGAGCATGCACGTTTCTGCATCTTCCATCATTCCGGAGAAAACCTGAGTTTTATAGGATCGGCCGACTGGCAAACCCGTAATATTGACGGGCGGGTGGAGATTACCTGCCCAATCAAGCGGAACCGCCTTAAGAAAAAGCTGTACGACATTTTTGAAATCCAGTGGAGTGATAATTACAAAGCTAGAATTCTGGATTCTGAGATGAAAAATAATTTTGTAAGAACTGACAAGAAAAACAGGATTCTGCGTTCGCAGGATGAGGTTTATAGATATCTGCTTGAGAGAAATACTCCCTAGAGAGGATTTTTGCTGAGGAAGATCTTCAGGGCTTCCGCATAGGGTCTTTTCTCAACCAGTTCCCGAACCTTTTTCACTTTTGCAATTCTGCGTTTTCTGATTTTACGCTCGGGCCATTTCCTGCAGATTTTACTGATCTTGAACGGATACAGCTTGTAGCGTACTGTAAAACCGTTTGAGTCAGATTCAACCTTTATTGGTTTGCCCTGAAGGGTACCGATTAACCCGGCCTCTTCAAAAGCTTCATTCACGGCGACCTCACGATCAGCTTTGTTGACTTCAGGCTGCCCCTTGGGAAAGATCCACCGATTCGGATGGTTTCGTGATGTTACAATGATAAACCGGTAGGAATTATTTCGTTTGATATACGCAATAACGCCTATCTCTTTTCGATCTGCCAAGACAACTCCAGTACATTTGTTTTTATTAAGTTTATAACAATATCGGTTATTTTTTACAATCGGTATCGAAGCAGTACAAGGTCCGGATTATTTCATCCTGCGACGCACCCCTTGCAAGCATGGTTGAGAGCTTCCTGAAAAACTCTTTCTCAGCTTTAAGCCGCTCCGTTAAAAAATCCGGAGCCCCTGCCGCTGCCTTCAGCCCGCCCTCAATCCCGTCACAGCCCGGACATCCAGGCAGCGGCGGCTTGAATCCCCAGGTTTCAGTTCCCTCCGCCAGATCAACAGTCCTGTGCAGCGGCGCGAGCCAGCAGACAAGGGGTTTAACCCCCGGTTTAGCCCCCGGATGAAGCCGGCAGAGCCCCAGCAACCGGTGCCCGTCCCCGGTTTCCTCAAGCCGGTTTTCAAGAAAGGGGCAGCATCCGGTCTCGCCGGTACTGAACCGCAGCCGCGGCAGAGGGGCATTGTTTCGCTCGTTGTCAATTATCACGATCGACTGTTCAAAAAGCTTTTTTGTGTTTCCGTACCCGAAAAAACAGGCCATAAGACGGAGGTCATCAGGATTAAGGAATACATGCATATCACCGCGGCAGCACTCGCCGCAGCAGGTACAGTTAAAGCTGCCGTCAATCAAAATCAGTAGGCTCTGTATTCGAGGATTTCATCTATGCGCAGGGTTATCTTCGCCGTGCATCTGTACTTGCCCTCATCCATGATTATATAGGGAATACCGGCAAGCCGGGCTTTTCCGCTTATCCTGCTGGGTTTGTCATAGATTCGCGGCCGCAGGTAGCTGCGCAGACTCTCTTTCACCGAGTTTTCTATTGCTTCTTTTTTACCTTCAAATCCCTCATAGAGACTGCCTTCACCGGCGGCGGTAACATCAGGCAGGATGTTTGTATCCCAGCTTGAAACCCACGGCATCTGCTCTTCAGATATATCGTATCGAAGTTCGGCAGTATACCGACCATCTTCATAGGCCCCGGTCGATACAGAAAGTCTCTGATCTCCCCAGGGCAGGGTATAAACAGGCTTTAGTGAAAACTCCTCGTCAATTTCTCTGTCGATGTCCTTCGGAATATAATCAAATT
>DMKD01000227.1 GCA_003454605.1 Spirochaeta sp.
ATCGAATCTCTGCTCACCAAATGCGACTTCATTACCCTGCACATGCCTCTTAATGATTCAACCAAGGGTTTTATCAATGAAGAAAAAATTGCAATGATGAAGAAGGGAGTTAAGATCCTCAACTTCGCACGCGGCGGTCTTGTTAATAACGATGCACTTAGACGGGCAATCGATGAAGAAGTTGTAAACCGCTACGTTACCGACTTCCCGTCAGAAGACCTGCTCGGCATTGAAAATATCATTCCGATTCCGCATCTTGGGGCATCAACCCCCGAGGCCGAAGAAAACTGTGCAATAATGGCAGTAAACCAGATCACTGATTTCCTTGATACAGGAAATATCAGGAATTCGGTTAACTACCCGGATTGCTCAATGGACATGAACGGCGACACCAGAATTTCAATTGGTAACAAGAATGTTCCGAATATGGTCGGTCAGATTTCACACGTTCTCGCTGAAAACAGTCTAAATATCGCGAACATGATTAACAGAAACCAAGGAGATTACGCATACAATCTTATTGACATCGACGGCCCTGTATCAGAAAATGTAACAACCGAAATCGAAAAGATTGATGGAGTAATCTTCACCAGAATAATTGAGGGAAAATAAATGCATAAGAGATACCTTGCGGCCGTTCTCATGGTTGTACTTTCATTTTTCATTATTTCCTGTGCCAACACCGATGATAGATCGGAAAGCACAGCACCAACTACTGAAACAAACAAGGAGGCGCAGATGGCGCTAAGTGACGGCCTTTATGCCGAGATGAAAACAAACAAAGGCACTATAGTTTTAGAGCTTGAATACAAAAAGACACCTATGACGGTTGCCAACTTTGTTGGTCTTGCCGAAGGGAAAATTAAAAACACCAAAGGCGAGGGACCATATTACGACGGGCTCACCTTCCACAGAGTTATTGACGACTTCATGATCCAGGGCGGATGTCCGCTTGGAACCGGAACCGGTGATCCCGGATATAAGTTCCCTGACGAATTTCATAACACATTAAAACATAACAGGCCAGGAACCCTTTCCATGGCTAACAGCGGCCCCGGAACAAACGGCAGCCAGTTCTTCATCACTCATGTCGCTACCGACTGGCTTGATGGAAAACACACAGTATTCGGCCATGTAGTTGAGGGTATGGATGTTGTTAATTCAATTAAGCAGGGCGACAAGATTGAAACACTCACAATAATCAGACGGGGAGCCGATGCAGAAGCATTCAAAGCAGATCAGGAAACATTTGATTCTTTAGTTAAAGAATCCGGTTCCAGAGCAAAGGCCGCGATTGAGGAAGCACGAAAGGGTGAACTCGACCTCATCAAATCAAACTGGCCCGGCGCTACTGAGACCGAATCCGGTCTTCGCTTCATTGTTGAGAAGGAAGGCGACGGCGGAGACAGCCCCAAGATGGGAACTTCTGTTACCACCCATTACACCGGCACCCTGCTTGACGGCACAAAGTTCGACAGTTCGGTAGATCGCGGCGAACCCGCTACCTTCAAAATCGGCCAGGTTATTCCGGGCTGGAATGAAGCGCTTATGGATATGACCAGGGGCGAAAAGAGAACCCTAATCATTCCGCCCGAACTCGGATATGGAGAGAAAGGATACCCCGGGGTAATCCCCCCGTCTGCATACCTTGTATTCGAGGTAGAACTGCTCGATTTTTAGACTTCAGTCAGTATGAATTACCGGCCGTATCTTCGGATGCGGCCTTTTTATTGCCATTTTTACCAGTCTATGGGAAAATAATCTTTCAAAAACTTTCCGCACCAGTGCTTACCGGTATTTATGCCGTCAAAGAAGGGATCACATACCCTTGCCGCGCCGTCAACAATATCAAGCGGGGGCTGGAAGTCATGCAGGTCCTCCTTCAGCTTTGCGAGCTGGGCAGGGTCCTCGTCGGTTACCCAGCCGGTATCAACGGCGTTCATGAATATCCCGTGATCGGCAAGTTCACTGGCTGAGGTATGGGTCAGCATGTTTAAAGCTGCTTTGGCCATATTTGTATGCGGGTGCCGCTCGCCTTTTTTAAAACGGAGGAATTTACCTTCCATTGCCGATACGTTCACAATATGTTTGCAGCCGGTGTTCTCTTTTTTCATCAGCGGAATAAGCTTATTACAGAGAACAAAGGGAGCAACTGCATTAACAAGCTGGATTTCAAGCATCTCAGCCGTCTGAATTTCTCCTATTTTCAGCCGCCAGCTGTTGGTGGTCCGAAGGTCCACCTGCTGGAGATCAACATCAAGCTTCCCCCGGGGGAATACAGCATCAGCAGATGATGACTCTTCATATGCATAAGGAACTTGAGACAGCTGAGCGGATTCCCGCATTCCGATCCCCGGAAGCTTTACGTCCCAGGAAACCGGCACAGAAGCATCTGAAACGCCGTCGCTCAGCCTCAACGAGTAAATTTTTTCATTGCACAACTGAAGATTCTGCATCAGCTTACTCACACCCGGCGGCAGTTCTTCCAATGCTATGGTCTCATTTTCCATCAGGTGAGCATAAAACCCAGGGGGCCTGCGGACAGTTTGGGCCGCGTTATTTATCAGTATATCAAGCCTGTCGTATGTTTCTTCGATGTGGCGGCAGAATATTTCAACACTTGGCGTATGCCGCAAATCCAGTCCATAGATATGCAGTCTACCGCCCCAGTCAGAAAAGTCCTTCTCACGTGAGTATCTCATTGCCGAGTCTTTGGGAAAGCGTGTACTTGCTATAACAGTCGCTCCGGCTCGCAGCATCATCAGGGTGGCCTGATAACCAATCTTTAGTCTGGATCCGGTGATAAGTGCTACCTGTCCACTGAGATCAGCAGTCTGAAAGCGTTTGGCATAGTTAAGTTCTGCGCATGAGGGGCACATTGTGTCGTAGAAAAAATGGAGTTTCGTAAATTCGGCCTTGCAGACATAACAGTTTCGCGGAGATTGCAGAACAAGCTGATGTTCTTCCGGCATGCTCGAATCAGTAAGCTGGAGAGGAGTTGTGAATACCGCATCTTCACGAGCCCTCCGGATTCCGGTTGCAGCCCTGGCCCTCCGTTCCGCAATTGCAACCTGCTGCTTCTTTTTCTTTAGTACTGCCTTTTTCCGCTGCTTCAACTGATAATGATCGGGACTGGCAAGATGGCCGGCGGCCTTCATCAACTCTATCTGCTGTTCTTTAGGCAGCTCAGAAAATGCTTCGCCGTCCTCCGCAAGTTTGCGTAAGATGTTGATACATTGCTCAATCTCTAATGCTGAATAATTGTTGGGGTCCTGTGAATCCATCTGCC
>DMKD01000026.1 GCA_003454605.1 Spirochaeta sp.
ATTTATATATGAATAATTTGACAGAAGCCTTGACCTGCTTTATCATATGAGCAACATATTAACAAATGATAATATGCTTGATAAGGAGAATGTATTATGAAAGCAAAACTAGTGCCTGTCTATTTCCCGTCTAAAGATAAGCAGTTTCAAAAGCAGATATCGTTGTTGAATGCAGAGCTTGCAGATGATGCAGAGATTATAAGCCCTGTTGCCCTCGGCGATTCGCTTCCGAAAGAAGCTGATGCAGCGCTTTTTCCGCAGATTCTGGGTGAAGCTTACACTATGTGGGAAGAACTCGAAAAAATAAGTAAAGCCGGTTTTCCTCTTCTTGTGATTACATCTGATTTTGCCACTTTCTCAATGTGGGACTGGGAAGTTAATAACTTTCTTAAGTCAAAGGGTTTGAGCCTTCTTCTACCGCATGATCTGGAAAATTCAAAAAAAATGTGCAGAATGTTAGCTGTTAAGAAAGAGATGACTCAGACCAAATTCAGAATATATCAGGATAGTCCCGGAGAGGGGATGCAGTCCTGGATTTTTAAGTGCTTCTACTGGTTCAGAGAAGAGTGTACAGAAAAGATAAAAAATAAATTCGGTGTTGAGCTTGATATACGCAGCTATACAGACTTTGCGAAGAAAGCTGCAGAGATTTCCTCGTCGGATGTTACTGCAGAATGGAAGAAATGGGATTTTAATACCGCCGGAATGAGTGACAAAATGATCGATAATGCGGTCAGAGTATTTCTTGCGCTTGAGCGTGATATGGATGACGAATCAGTTCGCGGAATGGGTATTAACTGCCTTAATGAATCCTACTGCTCCAATACAACCCCTTGTCTTGCCTGGAATATGATGTATGAGAAATACGGGATGATCTGGGCCTGTGAGGCAGATACCGTTACGCTGACTACCCAATATCTACTTCATAAGTCTCTTGGGGCTCCAATCATGATGACTAATATCTACCCTTTCCTTATGAATAAGGCGGCAACGGCTCATGAAAAGATTCCGGGATTCCCTGCCTTTATAGATAATCCTGAAGATTACGTTCTTCTTGCACACTGCGGATATTTCGGTCTTGTGCCGCGTCAATGGTGTACATCCTGGGCATGCAGGCCTCCTGTACTGGCTATGGTCAATGAAGAATCGCATATGATTGACGCAAGATTTCCTGAAGGACCGCTGACAGGTGCAAAGCTTGATGCAAGCATGGATAATATGTTTGTGACCGAAGGTGATCTAAAAGGTTATGTCCAATATGATGAGAGTTCAGATTGTCGTAACGGAGGTATCTGGAAGGTAAAAGATGGGTATAAATTTCTTGATAAGGTGTACTCCCACCATATGCTGTTTCTGCCTGGGAATCATCAGCGTGATATTGCAACTATTGGTAAGATTTTCAATATAGGTATGGATGAGCTCTAAAAACGGCAAGGGTGTCTGTCGTACAGACTCCCTGTTTTTATAAATATTTATTCAGCCAACAGCGCTTCTGCTGTATCTTTGTCGGTAACTATGATATTCACAATTCGACCTCTAAGTGCCGCGTGAATCGCCTTAACCTTATTTCTGCCGCAGGCAAGAGCCATAACATAGCGGATTCTATTCAGTTGATGCAGATCTATGCCAATAGTTCGTTCATCAAAGATGGTGTCACAGGGGCGTCCTTCATCATTATAAAAATGAGAGTTGATATCTCCGGCGAGATTCAGGTTTGCAGTTGTTTTCAGTTCTTCCTCAGTAATAAAACCGTCTCGGTACAGCATTGTTGAAGGGCTTGGATGCATGCTGCCGATTCCAACGACAGCGATATTGATACTGCTGAATTGTTCAATTGTCGATTTGATATTGCTTTCATTTAAAAGTATTTCTTTGGTTTTCTTGTTGTCGACTATCGCGGGAGCGAACAGTTGGTACAATTTACTGCCGTTAATTTTTGATGCTATTTTAGATGTCAGATCGACAGGATTGAAGCCTTCTGCTACCTGGTGCAGCCCGCCGGTAAGTTGTACAACAGATATGTTGTCTATCGTCTTACATTCAGGAAATGCCTCAACCATTTTGTGTATGGTTGAGCCCCAGGCTATGCCTAAAATATCTCCATCCTGTATAATTTCGCATAGTTGGGATGCTGCTGCCCGGCCGATTGCAGATTTTGTATCATCTATGCCCGGTCCGGTGTCGGTAACGACGGAGCGGTAGATTTTATATTTCTTTTCAAGCTCACTTTCGAGCTCAAGATGCGAGCCGGGTGGGGCTTTGATGTTTATCTCAACAATGCCGGAAGAAACAGCGTCTTCAAGGATCTTTGCAACCTTGAATCTTGATAATCTTGTTTTTTCCGCAATCTCTACCTTTGATAAACCGTCTTCATAATATAACTTACAAATTTTAATCCTGGTGTTTATACTCTCAGCCATTTTTTATTTTTTCCAATAGGTCCTGGACCTTTTTTCTATTCGGGAGAGCATCGGTTACACCGCGCATTGTTGAAGTAATAGCTGCAGCTGCTGCCCCGAAACCGACTGCTTTCTCAAGGATATTTTGGTCGGTTGTGATATCTTCGATACTGTAGTCGCTTAGAATCGAGAATATACCCGATAAAAAGCTGTCGCCGCAGCCGGTTGAATCAACAGAATCAAGCTTGATGACATCTTTTGTTCCTGTAAAGTGTTTCGTTGCAAATAAACTACCAAGCTCTCCCTTTGTGCATAGTATCACTTTAGCACCCATGTTCAAAAGTTTTTGAGCTCCTGCTTCGAGATCTTTGCTTTTAAAAATAAATTCCATTTCATCACCATTCACCTTGATGATGTCGGCATATTTTACAACAGACATTATTGTGTCGCGGGCAGCCTTTTCATCCGGCCAGAGAGACATTCTGAGATTAGGATCATATGAAATGATAGCTCCGGCATCTTTCGCAGCTTTTACAGCTTTTAGAGTTGATGCAGCTGAGGGTTCGTTGATTAATGAAATCGAACCAAAGTGAAATATCTTTGTTTTCAAAAGAAGGTCTGACGGAATTTCGGAAAAATCTATTCTCATATCGGCACCCGGGTTGCGGTAGAATAGAAATTCACGGGTATAGGGCGTAGGCAGACCAATAAAAGCAAGTCCTGTATTAACCTCGGTGTCTTTCTGGATACCTGAAGTTTCAACACCGAATTTTCCAACCACGTCGATAATATGCTTGCCGAAGGCTTCGTCTCCGACCCGGGTTATGAGACCTGATTTCCTGCCGAGTTTGGAACTTCCGACAGCAACGTTTGCCGGAGCTCCTCCCGCAACTCTTTTGAATGAAGTTACTTCTGATAAAGGCAATCCCGTCTCAACTGCTGCCAGATCTATGAGTGCTTCACCGATAGTCACAATATCATACATTTTTACTCCTGCTCTGTTTCAATTTTAATAATGATATTTTGAGCAAACGAGAATGTCAAGAAAGAATAAGGTGAATGTAGCTCAACAGAGTAAAAAAAACTCATAAGAGATAAAGGTTCACAAATGAGAAAATAGATGTTGACAATTTTGACCCATCAAGCTTAAAATTATTTATAACCAAATGAGCTTTAGATTACCATATGATGTTTTGCAACATGGGGGATAATATTGCAGAATCGAATATCCGTATTCTTGATAATCCAACCCGGGATATTGATGTTGGGCCTAAGCTACCATTGTGCTTTCATCCAAATTTAACGGGATTCTGAGAATCAGTTATCGGGATGCTCAGATATGATTTGTAACACTACTTATTAATATTATTCAGGAGGTTGATATGAAACAGATTAAAGGTCCAGCAGTATTTCTTGCACAATTTTACAGGGATGAAGCCCCGTATAATTCAATTGAATCTATTTGCAGCTGGGTGGCCTCACTCGGTTATAAGGGTGTTCAGATCCCGACTTGGGAGAGCGGACTAATCGATCTTGATGAGGCTGCTGAATCTCAAAGCTACTGTGATGAGTATGCAGGTAAACTTCGGGAAATTGGTGTTGAAATAGTAGATCTCGGCGCCTATCTTCAGGGGCAGTGCATGGCTTTTCATCCGGCCTATGAAATAGGATTTCAGCCTTTTTTCCCTGCAGGATTAAATGAAGCACAGAGACTTGAATGGTCGACTGACCAGTTGAAAAAATCAGTAAAAGCCGCTGCCCGCTTCGGAGCAAAGAATGTATCTGTAATGTCGGGGGGGTTAATGTGGCATATGATATATCCATGGCCCCAGCGTCCCGATGGCCTTGTGGAAGAAGGTTTTAAAGAGCTTGCGAAGCGATGGATGCCTGTTTTGCAGTACGCAGAAGAGCAGGGTGTTTCAATCGGTTATGAGCTGCATCCGGGTTCGGACCTCTACGACGGGGCAACCTTTGAAATGTTTCTCGATAACGTTGATAACATTTTATCAGCGGGGCTTACCTACGATCCAAGTCATTTCGTGCTGCAGCAGCTTGATTACCTCGATTTTATCCGGCTCTATGCTGATCGCATAAAAGCCATGCATGTAAAGGACGCTGAGTTTGTTCCGACGGGACGTGTCGGCGTATACGGCGGATACCAGGATTGGGCAAACAGGGCAGGAAGATTCAGATCCTTAGGTGATGGTCAGGTGGATTTTAAGAGCATCTTTTCAATGCTTACCCATGCCGGTTTTGACGGATGGGCGATCCTCGAATGGGAATGCTGCCTCAAGAGTCCTGAGCAGGGAGCACGTGAGGGTGCGCCCTTCATAGCAGAACATATTATTGAGACCTCAGATCTATCCTTTGACGATTTTGTCGGCGGCGAAACCGATGTTGCGCGAAACCGTAAGATGCTCGGTCTGGAGGACTGATATGAAAAGTTGGAAACGAAAACTGTGAATGGGAATGGAATTTATAAGTAAGTCTGTAGAATCCTGTAAAAAGGGTTCAATTTGGCTGAGCATGAAGTGAGGAATAAATGACTAATAAAGAACTTCGTATCAAAGCAGTTGAAGCACGAATGAATATCGTGAAAATGACTACAGCAGTACAGGGCGGACATCTCGCAGGTTCCCTTTCATGTATTGATCTGCTTATCGGGCTCTTTTTTAATGAACTGAGGTTCAAGGCTGATGAACCCGAATGGAAGGGCCGCGACCGTTTTGTCTTGAGTAAGGGCCATGGCGCTCCGGCGCTTTATACGGTTCTTGCAATGGCGGATTATTTTCCACTTGAAGAGCTGTATACCCTGCGAAAGATTAATTCAAGACTGCAGGGGCATCCCGCATGCTACAAGCTTCCAGGTATTGAGATCTGTACAGGTTCTCTGGGTACAGGCTTCTCTGCCGCGGTTGGAATGGCTCTCGGTTACAAGCTTGATAACGACGGAGATAAGCAGGTTTTTACTCTGCTGGGTGATGGAGAGAATGATGAAGGACAGGTGTGGGAAGCCGCCATGGCTGCCTCCCATTTTAATCTGAATATTACTGCTATAATAGATCGAAACAGATATCAGATTGACGGAAGCACCTCTGAGGTGATGGAGCTTGAGCCTCTTTCGGATAAATGGAGAGCATTCGGCTGGAATGTTGTTGAGATCGATGGGCATAGCATTGATGATATTGTTCCTGCACTTAAAAAGAGTCGTGGAACACGAACGGTCATTATCGCTGAAACAACAAAGGGGAAGGGTATTTCTCTGGTTGAGAACAATAATGCGTACCACTCAAAACCCCTGTCCCAGCCGGATTCAGAAACAGCGCTTGCTGAGCTTGAGAATAGAATTAAGGAGATCGAGAATGAGTAATGAACTGAAAGCTACACGTGAAGCATACGGAGAAGTGCTTGTTGAGCTCGGTGAAAAATATCCCGATCTCATCGCGATGGAAGCGGACCTTGGTAAGTCCACTTTCTCAATTAAATTTAAAGAAAAATTCCCTGACCGATATTTTGATGTTGGAATTGCTGAGCAGAACCTGATCGGGATGGCTTCGGGAGTCGCAAAGACCGGGCGTACCGTTTTTGCATCAACTTTGTCAATCTTTGCACCGGGACGCTGCTGGGATCAGATGCGTAACACCCTCGCACATTCAAAATGTGATGTAAAGCTGGTAACCACCCATGCCGGTATTTCAATTGGTAAGGATGGCTCATCTCATCAGGCGCTAGAAGACATCACTCTGTTGAGAGTAATCCCTGATATGACTGTTATCGTTCCTTGCGATGCAAACGAAACAAAGCGGGCTATCAGGAAAATAGCTGAAACTCCCGGCGCTTTTTCAGTCAGGCTTGCGCGTCCAGAGACTGCTCTTGTCACACCAGCGGATGGTGAGTTTGAAATAGGCAAGGGAATGGT
>DMKD01000050.1 GCA_003454605.1 Spirochaeta sp.
CTGATTTCACCCGTTTCCTGCAGGGCTTTAACAATCATTACCTTATGGTTTGGAGACACACGGGCAAAGACATTGGTGATTCTTACTAAATCCAAAAATTCGGGATAACTTAAATTATCAATTTCCTCTCCTGATAAAGCATGGCCTCCTTCATCCAATAGAGCTAATTCTTTTCCAATCGCAGTTGCAGTTGATTTATGATCGCCTGTAATCATGACAACACGAATTCCTGCATTATGACAGACTTTTACAGCTTCTTTTACTTCTTCCCTGGGAGGATCTATGATGCCGACAAGGCCTGTAAAAACTAAACTGCTCTCCTCTTCTTTCAGATTGCCGTAGCTTGTAATTTCTTTATAGGCAAAGCCCAGGACGCGCAGTGCATTATTAGCCATATCCTGATTAGCCTGTTCGACAGTTTTAATAAAATCAGCATCAATCTTTTTAACCTTACCGTCTATCAGATAATGTGTACAAATCTTCAGCAGCTGATCAGGCGCACCTTTTGTATAGATTTGTTTCGACCCGTCTAAATCATGAACAGTACTCATGAGCTTACGATCACTATCAAACGGAAACTCATCTATTCTCGGATACTTAACTTTTAAATCTTTCTGCAGCGTTTTATTCTTAGCCGCTAAAGTAACTAGGGCCAATTCTGTCGGATCGCCAATTAAAGAATCTTTAGTGATCCTTGAATCATTACATAAAGCTCCAATCTCCACGAGTTTGGAAACATTGCTGCTTCCGCCTTTTATCCTACCATTAAAATCATATCCGGAACCTGTGACCTCAATAATTTCATGGTTATCAAATATTCTAGTAACAACCATCTTGTTCTGCGTTAGGGTGCCTGTTTTATCACTGGATATTACTGTAGTGCTGCCCAGGGTCTCAACAGCGTTCAATTCTTTAACTATTGCGTTTTTATCAGCCATCTTACGCATGCCCAAGGCCAATACAACAGATATTACAGTCGGTAATCCTTCGGGAATTGCGGCCACCGCCAGGCTGACGGAGATCATAAACAGCTCTAATATTTCATCAGGGCTGTCAGTCAAATTGCTGAATCCAATTCTGATTATTCCAATAAGAAAGATTACGGCTACTACGACAACAGAGATCAGCCCTAATAACTTGCCGAGTTTACCAATTTTTTTCTGCAGCGGGGTCATTTCATCTTCAACATCATTCAGCAATGAAGCAATATTACCGATTTCAGTATCCATTCCTGTTTCGGTAACAACACCGATACCCCGACCGTAGGTAACGATGGTTGACATGTATCCCATGTTCAATCTATCACCTATTGGAGTTTGCTCTGTCAGTTCGACATCGCAATCTTTTTCAACCGGAACACTTTCACCCGTCAAGGCTGATTCATCTACTTTCAGGTTAACCGTTTCAAATAATCTGATATCAGCCGGCACATAATCTCCAGCTTCGATAACAACGATATCTCCCGGAACGAGCAGATGAGAATCGATATTCTCAAGTTCACTGTTTCTCAGAGCTTTAGAACTCGGCGCACTCAGACTTTTTAAAGCACTTACAGCATTTGAAGCCTTTCTTTCCTGAATAACACTAAGGCCCACATTTAAAACAACAATTGCTAAAATAAATATTCCGTCAGTCAAATGACCGCTTGCTATGATGCTGACAACTGCTGCGGCAATCAGTAACAGATTTAGAAACTGGGTAAGCTCACCAATAATCATGCTGATTAGAGTTTCACCCTCTTTTTCTTTTAGCTTGTTTTCTCCATATATCTTTCTCTTCTCGAAAATCTGCGCATCACTTAATCCTGTATCCTTATTAACATTGAATGCATTTAGTATTTTATCGATTTTATCTATGTATCCGTTCATGTTATTAACTTTATCTGTAATTTCATCTGATGACAAGTTCCGTAAATTTTGTTCTGAATTAATTAGAGAATTGTACTATGTCTGTTTCAATACTGCATCCAATGTCTATAATCCTGTAACCAAAATCAAAGGAGTTGATCTCAATACTATCAGTATTTTTTTTTAGCTGAAAAAGAGTTGACATCGTCACGTACTGCTTTATGTTATTTTTTTCAATAAAATGATTTGTATGATAATGACCGGAAAAAATCACAACCTTTTTGCCCAGTTTGTAAAGACGAGCTGCTGCCTCATCACGATTTGACAGCGGGAAGTTCAAATCCATAAATGTATCACCGCAGTCTAAAACAGGATGATGCATAAAAATAATGATTTTCCGCTCTCCAACCTCTCTGCATATATTATCCATATAATTCAGTTGGGTAGTATCAAGTGAATGAAGTCGCGTATCAAGAAATATAAATACCGCATCTTCAGTCGTCTGAGAAAAGAAAATACCCGACGGTTTGCTCCTGTTGCCTAGATCATCATTATTTCTATAATGATCAAAATCATCATGATTGCCCAGAATATACTCATATTCAAGATTGAATGATTTTACCATCATCAAAAGAGCATTAAAATCATTCGGGTCTCCATAGTCACCGGTTAATACAATTTTAGTTATTCCCCGTGACTTTATATCAGCAAGAATTATCTTAAAATTATCCATAGCGTCAAGGCATTCTGATTTAGTTATAAAATCGTTACTGTGAATATCTGTGATATGTGCTATTTTCAAATCAACTCCATTACTAAAGACCTTCAAACCAGAAAACTGCAGCAAACTCCTATAACCTGCCGGCCGATAGGCCCCAATCCAATCTGCAAAAAAGAAATGGTTCGGCTCATTCAACACCTCCGCTAAAAAGAGTATACTTCGGGGTGTCCATTTTTAACAGAATTATCGATTGCAGGCAGGCTAAATTATGAAAAAAACATTTAAAACGATGGAAATCATTCTTCTATCCCTGGCACATCTCATGCATGATACATTCTCAGCCTTTCTCTCTCCCCTGCTCCCGCTGCTGATTGCAAAACTGAATATGTCACTCTCCATGATCGCTTTTCTTGATATTACCAGGCGATTACCTGCCTTATTCAATCCTTTCTTAGGTTTGTTAGCTGAACGGGTGGGAATAAAGTACTTCGTTATTCTGACACCGGCAATCACTGCCGCCAGTATGACCCTTTTGGGAGTTTCGAACTCTGCACCAATAGTATTCCTTTTATTATTTATCTCGGGAGTTTCAGGAACCCTATTCCATCTTCCTTCACCGGTGATGATAAAAGAGGCTTCAGGTAATCAAGTGGGCACTGGAATGAGCTTCTTCATGGTTGGAGGCGAATTAGCCAGAACATTGGGGCCGTTGATAATTATTACTGCTGTCTCCTTCTGGTCTCTTGAAAAAATTTACAGATTGATGCCAATTGGTATAGGAGCATCAATAATTCTCTTTTATAAACTCAAGAATTTTGAACTCCACAGGCCCGTTCACAGACTCCGTCAGAGTGGAGACATCAAGAAACTTTTAATTGAGCACCACTTATTTCTTCTGGCTATTGGTGGATTTACTCTTTTTCAGGCAGGAATAAAAAGCGCCCTGACTCTCTATCTTCCGGTTTACCTGACAGGAAAAGGAACCAGTCTCTGGATTGCCGGAGTATCTCTATCCATCCTTCAGTTCAGCGGAGTCATAGGAGCTATGGTCGCGGGAAATATTTCTGACAGCATTGGCCGAAGAAACACCTTAGTGATTGCATCAATTGGAACAGTCCTTTTTACCGCCTTATTCATCCTTACCCAAAACGTAATTTTCCTCGGGTTCTTAGGTTTTTTTCTTCTATCCACCGGGCCTGTATTAATGGCAAGCGTTCAGGACACAGAGACCGCAATGCCTACCTTCATGAATAGTATTTATATGACTGTAAACTTCGGTGTAGGCTCGCTGGCAGTCTTTGCCGTAGGTCTGATGGGAGATATAATCGGATTGGATAAAACATACATAGTTTTTTGTGTCTTTGCGTTAGGAATGATCCCCATGGCGTTTCTCATTCAGAAAACACGTTATCACCGATAGCCGCTCGTTGGGATATTGTAAGGAAGGTAATAATTTTGGATAAAATACTGTATTTCAGCGGTACCGGCAACACCGCTTTCATTGCCGAACATATTGAAAAAAGACTGATGGATGAGGGGGTGGATGTTTCAAGCGAAAGAATTGAAGAATCCGATCCCGGGAACTGTCGAGGTATCGACACTCTCTATTTCGGGTTTCCTGTATACGCCTGCGATATGCCGGGGTTTCTCATAGAGTATATCGAAGCTCTGCCGGAAGGAAATGGTACTCCGGTCAGGCTTTTCAATACTATGGCATTTTTCAGCGGAAAGGCCATGCTGCGCGCCGCGGTCCTCTTCGCGGATAAGGGTTATTCCATCACCTCCTTCTTTGAAAAGAAAATGCCCGGATCTGACGGACTCGCCCTCCTGAAAAAAGGAGGAAGAACGGCCGAAAAACTGCTTTCAAATTTTAATAATGATATGTCGGATCTGTATCAGTGGATGAAAGAAAATGAAAAAATTAGAAATGTACAAAAACCAATTGATATAGGCGGAAGAGTCATCGGTTTTCTGATGAATAAAATAGAGGGAGTGATGAAAAAGAAGTACAGGACGGATGAACGCTGTATTTCCTGCGGTCTATGTACCAGAATATGTCCCGTAGGTAATATCCAGATGGTAGATAAGAAAATTCAATTTGGAAATAATTGCATCCTCTGTATGAGATGTATCCACCAATGCCCAGTTGAGGCGATACAGATTGGTAAGATGACAGTAGATAAATTCCGATATAAAGGTCCAGAAGGAGATTTTTACCCTGGACTCTAAGATAAAAAAACGACCAGAATATAAACGTAATGCGCTGTAACCCCTGCTGCTACACCCCCGATTGTATGTGACAAGATTGCCTTTGAAGTCAATTTTCTATACCCCAATGAATCCATCATAGCTATATGTGTCGACAGATAACCCGACCAGCACATTCCTATAGCTGTAAACACAGCAATATCACCGCCTTTTACCAGCCCCTCACTAACAAAACGCGGGACAAGGGCTAACGCTGCCCCCACCGCGCCAAGAGCAGTGATCGGGAAGGCTATTGCATCAGGAGACGTGAAACCAAAGAGGATTTTCATGGGATAATATAAAACCTTTCCAAGAAGAGGCAGCACCGGTACTCCCTGAAAAGCAGAACCGTCATATCCGGAGTCTCCCGGACCGAAGGTCATCATAAGGACAAGGGTGCATATTACAAGAACCCCGGGAACAATCTGAAACCCTATTTCAAGACCGTTTTTCCCCCCTTCAAGAAGTGAGCTCAGTATACGCTGAAAAACATTCCCGTCACGGATTTCACGCCCGATAGGTTTCATGGTCCTCTTCTCGTTAATTCTTATTTTTCCGTCTATGCCGAATTCCTTTCTCGTAAATCTCAGCATTATCCGCGTTGATACAATGGAACCTGCAACAGCACCGAGATTCCCGATAAAAGCTTCTTTAAAAAATCCCTGCGCCATCATAAAGGCCGTAACGATCAGCCCCATACCGAATGCAGTTCCAAAATTCGCCAAAGCAGGTTTCTGATATTCATCAAAATTATCAATGAATGAAGCGTCCTTGGACAACGCAATTATTGCTGGATTATCTGATATATAGGTTGATAACGCACCGATAGCCGAAACTCCCGGCATTCGCCATATTAAACGAACAATCGGTGCAAGAATCCAGTTTAACAATTCAAGAACTCCGAATTCAGCCAAAAAACTTCCGAATGCTCCCGACAGGACTGTGATTGCCATTATGAAGAATACTGTGTTTAATAGAAGATCATGAGCCGTTGCCATAAGTGTAGAGAAAAAGTTCGACAATCCCATTTCTATACTGAAAAAAACCAGAGCTCCGACAAGGGCCAGCAATAATAGAACAGTTTGAATTCCAAAAGCCTTTTTAGTTCTCATAATATCCTCCAGTTTTTTATACATCTCACGAGCTTGTTTGTCTACATTATTTTTTGAATTAGTAACCGGTCATCTTGGTATTGAATGAATCTGGTTCAGCCGATAGAATTCAAAGCTATAGAGTGAAGTTAATATTGAAAGGATACAAAATGTATATAGCAGAGTTTTCTGACAGATATATTGAAGAAGCCGCTGTTCTTCTGCAGCAAGCTCAAAAAACTGAATTTGAATCAGCTGAAATAGATTATCAGGCCTCCAAAGAGCTGTGTAGAAACCGAATTGAAAAAGAACTGAAAAGCGATGTCTCCGGAGCTTATATGGTGTTTGAAGATGACAAGCTAATGGGCTACGCCATAGCCGTGATTAAAAGAGATGCAGACTGGGGAAACAGTGGCTGGGTTAATATCGGAGGATGGGCATTGAAGCCTGAAGCTGAAGATCTGCTTCCGTATCTCTATCAGCGGATTGCTGAAGAATGGGTTAAGCAGAATATTTTCCGCCACACCTTTGTTGTATTTGCGCATTCGGAAAAACATTTAGACAAACTTTTTGATCTGGGTTTCGGTAAACAACAGTCGTATGCCCTGCTTGATTTAACCGGTTATGCGATTGTTCCTGTAACATCTGAGAATCTAAACGTCAGGAAGGCCGCTGCTGCCGATCAGGCTCAGCTGTCCGGCTTTTCAAGACTCATTGCAGATTTCCAGACTAAGTCTCCATGCTTTGCCGGAGCACCTGAAAGCTATTTGAAACAGCTGGATGATGGTTTTGCAGAATTAACCGCCGATACCGATATTGACCTCTACATTATTGAGTCAGAAGATAAACTTGTTGGTTATCAGGGTTATTATGAAGAGGATCTAAATCTCTTTATCCCTGAAAAGAGTACTGAGTTAGCTGTTTCAGCCATCCATGAAGATTATCGCGGATCCGGAGGCGGATACCAGCTTACATCATATTGTTTGAATGAACAAAAAAAGAAAGGTTTAGAATTCGTATTAACCGACTGGCGCAGTACAAATCTACTTTCAAGCAAATTCTGGTCGAGAATGGGTTTTCAGTCTATCGCACATCGATTAGTCAGACTGATTGATCCAATAAGCATGAAATAGTTTTTATAACAACGGAAAAGCAGATGACTGGCTAAAAACCCTTGACGATTTGAATCCAACAGCCTAAAATTCATTCATCTGTCCTTTTGAGGGGGTGATGGGTGAAACTGCTGTTGATTCGTCCGAATATCGGCCGGTTGGAACACAGCCTCTTTGTTGATGAAGCAAGAATGGAACCTCTGCAGCTAGGAGTGCTTGCAGGACTTACTCCAGCTGATGTTGAGGTGGTACTCTGCGATGACCGCTGCGAAGAAATCCCTTATGAACATAAATATTCTCTCGTCGCGATAACGGTTGAAACGTTCACCGCACGCAGGGCGTACGAGATCAGCGCCGAGTTTAAAAAGCGGGAATGCCCTGTCGTTCTCGGCGGAATGCACATTACCCTCCTGCCGGAAGAAGCGGCCCTATATGCCGACTCCATTGTTACCGGCGATGCCGAAACAGTCTGGACCGAGGTGATCGAGGACGCCCGGCAGAATCGGCTGAAGCCGCGCTATGATGCGCCGCCGGGAATCCCGCAACCGGGAACAGCAACCAGAAGGGATCTCTTCGGCGGTAAAGGATACCTCCCAATAACCCTGCTGCAGTTCGGACGCGGCTGCCGTTATTCATGCTCCTACTGTGCGGTCAGCACTTATTTTCATAGCTGCCACTATAAGAGGAGAATCGACGAAGTCATCCGTGAAATCGAAGGTCAGAACCGCAGAACACTCTTTTTTGTTGATGATAACATCACAGCCGATCATCAGGCCGCTAAGGAACTGTTTCGAGCCCTAATCCCCCTAAAGGTAAGATGGGTTTCACAGGCGAGCATCGATATAACCGGGGATAGGGAACTGCTGACTCTGATGAAGAAGAGCGGCTGCCTTGGAAACGTGATTGGATTTGAATCATTATCACCTGAAAATCTGGCAGGAACAGGCAAAACGGCTAATGTATCGGCATCATCCGACGAATACAGGACAGAAATAAAGATTCTGCGCGACTTCGGTTTTCAGACCTGGGCGGCTTTTACTCTTGGTTACGACCGGGATACTCCAGACGCCCTTGAGAGAATGCTCGATTTCTCCCTCGAGAACCGCTTCACCTTTGCCGCATTTAATATTCTGATGCCTTATCCCGGTACCAGATTTTATCAAAGACTCAACCGTGAGAACCGTCTGCTCTATAACGGAAAATGGTGGCTTCATCCTGAGTACCGTTTCAATCACGCAGCATACATCCCCGCAAAGATGACAGCCGGTCAACTTACCGAAACAGGGCTGCATTGCCGCAGCGTATTTAACAGTCCCGGAGCAATTGTCCGAAGGGCATTTGATCTGAAAACTAATATGCGCAATCCATTGCGACTAGGCATATACTGTGCCTACAATCCTCTTTTCAAACGTGAAACCGTCAAAAAGCAGGATATGCTTCTCGGGTACAGCGAATGAACTTTCAGTTTTCTATTGCAGGCCGGGGTGATGATCCCGAGATTCGCAAAATGGTTGCAGATTGCTCCATGCCCGGCCGGCTTGGGGTAAGTTTTGAGCGGGAACCCGATTTTTTTCTCGGCTGTACTGTGACGGGTCATAACCACCGGGTGTATATCGGCAGAAATACAGAAAGGGGGGAGTTGGCTTTTCTTGCGGTGACAGCCAATATGCCCCGATATATTGAGGGCAGCGTGAAAACGATCGGCTACCTCGGAAACCTCAGAGTAGCGGAAAACTATCAGGGCCGTTTTCTACCCTTGAAAGCGATGAAATTTCTCCGGGAAAATGAGATCAACGCGGGAAATGATCTGTGTTTTTCAGTAGTAGCGAGGGAGAATATCACCCCGAGGCGGATTTTTAATGAGCACGCCAGACCATCCTTTCCGAAATCGATTCCTGTCGGCAATATCTATACCGCCGGTATAGCCGTAGGAAGAAAAAGAAAAACCAGACTATCCCCCCTAATCATTCGCAAAGGAACCCCGGCCCTTCTAAATGACATCATCAGCTTTCTTAATCGTGAAGGCGCGCGAAAGCTGCTGTCTCCCCGGTACTCCCGGGAGGATTTCACCGATAATGGGCTGACACGTGGCTTCAAACTCGAGGACATGCGCCTGGCCTTCAGCGGCGGAGAGATAATCGGCACAATTGGATTCTGGGATCAATCCGCATACAAGCAGTCGGTGGTTTCTTCGTATGACCGTTCACTGCAGTTATTCAAACCCTTCTACAACACTGCGGCGGCTTTTCTCGGATCGTTCACCGGCCTGCATCCCCTTCCGAAAATCGGCGGGAATATTGTATCGGCCTATGCGGCTTTTATCTGCATCAAAGACAATGATCTGTCTGTTTTTAGACCCCTCCTCGATTCTATTTACAACCTTGCGGCCGAGCGGGGAAAGCATCATCTTCTCGTCGGTCTGGCAGAAAATGACCCGCTGCTTGAGGGGGTGAAAAAGTACCGTCACATATCGTACCACAGTATAATCTACCTGTTTTCCCATCGGGGGGAGCTGCCTGAAAATATCAGCGGGAGTAATACCCTTGAAATTGAGATTCCTTATGTCGAAATCGCATCATTATGAGGAGGATGATATGAATCAGCACCGACAACTCACAGTTCTTGAGGCATCTTCGATTGTCATGGGGTCAGGGGTGGGGGGCGGCATTATGGCTGTTCCGTTTCTCGCTTCCTTGAGCGGGTTTGCCCCATTTATTCTTATCCTGATATCCGCCTATGCCTTCAACCTGATCATTCATTTAATGCTGGTTGAAGTAATGTTCCGTGACGGCGGTGATAATCAAATTGTCGAGTTAATACGCCGCTATGTATTTCGAGGCAGAATAGGTCTAGTGCTGCTGCAGATCTTCTTCGCTATCCTGCTGCTCTCCTTTCTGGCTAATCTCTCAGCCTACCTTCAGGGCAGCGGCGAAATCCTCTCAGGCATTACAGGTCTGCCCGCTCCCCTGACGAGGATACTCCTCTATCTGCTGTCTTCAGCCATCGTATTCTTCGGTCTGAAAAATGTGGGTGTTTTTGA
>DMKD01000200.1 GCA_003454605.1 Spirochaeta sp.
TCTTCCGGTGATAATTCCGGCGGGAATTGCAACGGAAAAGGCCAGAAGAGTAGCCGCCGCGGTGATGAGAATTCGGCGCCTGTGATGGGAAAGATGTCTGGTGGGAAAATGTACAGATTCAGCGGAATTGGCGGCGGATGTCTGAATGGCACGAAAATCGGGCTCCCTGGAGGATTCTGGAGAATCGTTGAGAGCGGCATCCATCATTTCGTTCAGCCAATCGGGATTGGATTTCATTTTTTGCAGAATATTCTTTTTTTATCTGCAATTTATCAAGCACATTTTCCTTGTTCATACGCCCTTCATGCTAAACTGTACGCGTTATATACGTACAGTTTGGTATAAAAAAGATGTTCCATATAAAGGGTATGGATATTTAACGAAATTGTCGTGCACTCTTTTCAGATAAAATATTTGCCTTCCCAGCTGGGACCATTTAATATGAAGACTAAGTAGAATAGGTGAAACAACGTGAATGAAATAGTAAATCAGGTGTTTGAAGCCGAGGATCAAGCCAGAAAACTTCTCGAGAAAACCAGAACTGAAATCCTGACTTTGCAGCAGAATACGGATAAAGAGATTGAAGAGATTAATATCCGCACAAGAGAGCTGTCTACCTCAACTATTCAAAACATAATTGAGGTAGCCCGAAAACAAGTTGAAGAGACAAAAAACAAGACTTTCTCTGAGGCAGAACAAGAGAACGAGGCTTTCTTTCTTCAGAAGAAGGGTCAAATTGCGGGAGTCGTCGACAAAATTGTTGATTTTATATGTACTCCCGAATACCTGCGGGATGAGTGATTGTGACAAGCTCCATTAAACGATATGCTTTTATCAACGCCAAGTTAAAAACACGGTTGAGTCTGGTTCTGGGAGATGAAGTTTTTATAAGATTGATTAAGAGTCAAAATCTTGGGGAAGCTATGCTGCTCCTTAAGGAGACCTCCTTTGCTTCTGTAGAAGCTGTCTATGCCAGAACAGGCGATCTGAAAATGAGTGAACTTGAATTGATGAGAGCAGAAATGGCTCTCTATCAGGAGATCCACCGTTTTGGGGATAAAGATTTACAGGAATTTGTAAATGCCCTTTTAATGCAATACGAAATTGAAAATTTCAAGAATGTTTTCAGGCTCTGGTTTGACAGATGGATCCGTAAGCGGGATATTTCATATGCATCAGGCTATATTCTCAGGGAGCCGGTTTTATATACCTATGATAAAGATGCAGTCCTTGCCGCCGGTGAAGATTCACTCCTTCTTGAATCTCTGAAGGGCACAGCCTTTGTGGATGTAGTAAAAAATAATATGGATGAGATCAGAACGGCCCAGACCCTGTTTCCTTTGGAGATGGCTCTCGATCTGCTGTTTTACAATAATCTGTTGAGACAATGCCAGAAATTGACTGATAAAGACAGGGATATTGTTCTGAGGCTTGTCGGTGTCGAGATTGACCTTGAGAACATCACCCGGATTATCAGATTTAAACTTTTCTATCAATTTTCCCCCCTGCAGATGCAGAAGTATATTATAGCCGGCGGTCACAGGTTGAAACCGGATAAACTTTTTGCCCTTTACTCTTCATCAGGAGAAGCAGAATTGCTTCCGGCGTTGCTAGGTTCCGGGTATGGGAGTGTTTCGGCTCTGGCTTCACAATCGCAGACAGATATCTATAAACGGATGGAAATGGTTGAATCCATCCTCGAAGAAATTCTTAAAAGAGAAGTGAAAAAACTTCTTTTAGGAGATCCCTTTTCAATTGGTATTATGATGAGTTATTTCATAATAAAAAAACACGATATTCATCGGTTGATTTCCATCCTCAATGGAAAGAATTATGGATTACCGGAAGATAGGATGAAGAGCTGATTATGATGTTTACTTCTAACATGATATATTTAACAGCGGTTGTTCTCAAAAAAGATTCCGATGCTGTCACAAAAGCACTGCTTCAGCTTGGAGTTCTTGATTTTGTCCGGGTCAGTGAATTGAGTGGTGGTAACGATGCCCGTATCAGGTCGGTACAGGCCTCAGTTTCATCGGCCCGTATCATTGAAAACAAACGGCGTATCGAAATGACTATGGGATCAGGCAGTTCCGGAGTGTTTCAGGAAGTCCTTCCGACACTTGATGATCTGCAGGATTTGAATCTGGACGATATTGAAAAAAAACTCGCTGAAATTGCCTCCCGGTCTCAGGAAATAAAAGAAGAGCAACGGTTGATTCAGCAGGAAATCCTGAAATTTGAAGATATAATCCGTCAGCTGTCAATGTATGGAAGCAGCAAATCCATCACAGCACAGGGGCTACGGAAGAGTTCGGAATATTCCTTTCTCACCATTCAGACAGGAACCATGCCCTCGGCATTTGTCTCTCAATTTGAAAACGACCTGAAGGTATACCCCTCTGTTTCCATGATTACCGGGACTTCTCAAGACAGGTCCTCCATGCTGGTCATTTCCCTAAAGAAAGATGAAAAACAAATCCTGCAGCTTCTTGATGCCAGTGGCTGGATTCAGGGCGAAATCCCAATGGCCAGTTCTCCAGATCAGAATGTTAAGGAAAATGCCCTCTCAGATATTCAGAATCAGATTAGGATATTAAAGGAGCAGCAGTCTTCCCTGCACAATCAATATCAGGCTTTTATTGATGACAGGCTGGAGTGGTTTCAAACCAGCTGGTCCCTCTTGAGAAGCAATGAACTGTTTTACCGCATTCAGTCCTTTTTTTCGGCGACGGATCGTACCGTTCTCTTCTCCGGCTGGCTGCCGGCAGAGTTCAAGACTTCCCTGGAGGCGGTTTTGTATCAAGCCGCCCAAAAGCGTTGCTTTCTTGAATGGCATGAACCCGGGGAGATTACAGCAGAAACAAAAGGTCGGGTCGCCGTTCCCGTTCAGTTGAAGAATCCTGGATTTCTGAAACCCTTTGAGATGCTTGTGAAGAATTTTTCTCTTCCCGAATATGGGTCTATCGATCCGACACCCTTTGTCGCCGTTTTTTATCTGATGATGTTCGGATTCATGTTCGGTGATTCCGGGCATGGCCTGGTTCTGGTGCTGTTGGGATTTCTGGGGAAATTTGTATTCAGGAAATCCAGTGATTCTTCAAAAAAACTATCCGTCCTCATTATCTACTGCGGCTTGTCTGCGGTTGTGACGGGTGCGCTCTTCGGTTCCTATTTCGGTTATCCCCTGTTTCCCCCTCTGTGGTTTAACTATCATGCCATTATTGCGGGTCATTCCAGTGAATATACCGGCATTCAAAGTATTTATGATATTCTTCTGATCACCATTTATTTCGGTATTGCCGTGCTGGGTACCGGACTTCTCCTGAACTGGATAAACCTCATCAGGAAAGGGAATTGGATGAAGCTTCTCTTTGATAAGGCGGGGATTGTCGGCGGATGGATGTACGGGGCCGGAGTCTATACAGGATTTTATTTTGTCAGGCATCTTTATAAGGCCCTACCCGGGCAGACATTTCTGCTTATAGGTTTTGGTATTCCATCTCTGCTGCTTTTAGGCAAGGAACCCGTCCTGCTTATTCTGGAGAGGAAAGGCGGTCACAAGGAACAGAAAATCAGTATCATCTTCTTTCTAAACATGCTGATGGAATGGATTGTTGAGCTTCTTGAAGTCTTTTCAGGATATCTGGCAAACACCCTCTCCTTTATGAGGGTAGCCGGCCTGGGCATTGCCCATGTCAGTCTGATGATTGCCTTTTTCCAGATGGCCCATATGGCAGACGGACCGGGGGGAGAATCTTCCGTCTGGTCTTATCTTATATTGTTAGCGGGAAATATTCTTGTCATAGCTCTTGAAGGTCTCTCTGCAGGAATACAGTCCCTTCGTCTCAATTATTATGAATTTTTTTCAAAGTATTTTAATGGTTCCGGCCGGGCATACAGTCCCGTTTCGATTAGAACCCGTTTATAGGAGGATATTAAATGAACGAACAGTCAAAATTTAAGCGGCTGGTGTCTCTGAGGATGATGTTTATGCTGGTCATCATGGCAATCCTGTTTCTGCTTTCGGTGAGCGGTGTTTTTGCACAGACTGCCGAGGCAACCACAGTCCCAACAGTGGTACCGGAGGTTCAGAAGTTCGGTCTTCTTGCCGCGGCTATTGCCTTTGGAATGGGTGCCCTCGGGGCGGGTATTGCCATCAGTAATGTCGGTGCGGCCGCCATGGGTGCCATCGGTGAGAAACCGGAGATTGCCGGACAGGCTCTGATCTTTATTGCCTTGGCAGAAGGCCTTGTCGTCTTTGGATTTATTACGGCTTTGATGATTCTGGGAAAGATTTAAAAAACACAGGATTGCTATGAAGTACTATATCATTGGCGATGAAGATACTGTTCTCGGTTTTGAAATGGTTGGTGTCCGGGGCAGGATGGTCGTCAACGAAGAAGAAGCTGTCCAGGCTTTTTCTGATGCTCTGGAAGATCGGGAGATTGGTATCATCATTATTTGTGAAAGAATTGCCGATCTGATACGGCACCAGGTCGACCAATACATGTTTACCATGCAGTTTCCTCTTATTGTAGAAATACCCGACAGGAATGGAAGAATCAAGGGAAAACCGGGATTACGGGAAATGGTGAATGCCGCCATCGGAATAAAGCTATGAATGACAGTCCTGATCTGTTGAGCGGAATAAGTACAGAGGCAAAAAAAGAGACCGAACAGCTGAAGGCGGAAGCTCAGAAAAACAATGTTTCAAAACTCGCCTCGGTCCAGATGCTCAAGACCCGTCTGATTGAAGAATCAAGGGTAAAAGGTGAAAAACAGGCGGCACAAATTCGAAAGTCCGGAGAATCTTCCCTGGCTGTTGAGTTACGCCGAATAGCCTTTAAAAGGGAAGAACGTCTATATTCCCAGATTCTCAAGGGTGTTCGTCGTCAGTTTTCCGAATTCTCCGAGTCTCCCCGCACTAATGATGTTCTAGTGGGCTGGATCGTGGAAGGAGCCATCGGACTCGGCATAGAGCATGTTGTCATCCATGCTTCGGCCGGGACTCTTCCTTCTCTGACACCGTCCCTTTTGAAGAAGGCGGAACAGGTCGTAGCAGACCTCATCGGAAAGGATGTCTCTTTTTCCTGTGTTAAGGATGAACTGATGAACGGGGAGGGTCTCCTTTTGAAGGATCATACGGGCCGGCTCGTCTATGACAACCGTATTGAAGCAAGGCTTCAGAGATATGATCACCATATCCGAGGCATTATTGCCCGTGAATTTCTGCAGGAATAGGAATTAATATGACGGAAAGGATTATCGGTACTGTCAAACGGGTCAACGGGCCGGTCATAGAAGCAAAGGGTATCACTGATGCCATCATGCTCGAAATGGTCAATGTCGGAGAAGCCAGAATCGTCGGTGAGGTAAGCAAATTAATCGGCCACACCGCCATCATTCAGGTCTATGAAGATACCACCGGTTTGACCCCCGGAGATAATATCTACGGATCGGGACTGCCCATGAGTCTAGAACTGGGACCGGGTCTGATCGGCACCATCTACGATGGAATTCAGCGTCCCTTGGAAGAAATTTACAAAATCTCCAGGGAATACATAAAGCGGGGCATCAGTATTCCCTCCTTGAATCGGGAGAAACTCTGGGAGTTTAAGGCCGATCCCGAATTAACCCCGGGTCTCGAACTGACCCAGGGAATGGTTCTGGGAACCGTCCAGGAGACAGAGCGGATCATGCAGAAGATACTGCTTCCCCCGGGTATATCGGGAACCCTCCAATGGATTATTGAGCCTGGAAATTATACGGTGGATACGGTCATTGCTAAAATCATGACCGCCGCCGGGGAAAAAGAGATTTCCCTGTTTCATAAATGGCCCATACGAAAGCCAAGGCCCACCGCCGAGCGTCTGCCCCTCCTTCTGCCCCTGATCACGGGACAAAGGATCATTGATACACTCTTTCCTCTGGCAAAGGGGGGCACCGTGGCCATCCCGGGGGGCTTCGGTACAGGTAAGACCATGACTCAGCATGCCATAGCCAAATGGTGTGATGCCGATATCATCGTCTACATAGGATGCGGTGAACGGGGAAACGAGATGACCGATGTTCTAACAGAATTCCCCAAGCTGGTGGACCCGAAAACCGGACAGAGTCTGATGAACCGAACCATCCTCATTGCCAACACCTCCAATATGCCTGTTTCTGCCCGGGAAGCGAGCATCTACACCGGTGTGACCATCGCCGAGTATTACAGGGATCAGGGTTATCATGTGGCCGTCATGGCCGATTCCACCTCCCGCTGGGCGGAAGCCCTTCGTGAACTTTCAGGACGCATGGAAGAAATGCCTGCAGAAGAGGGCTTCCCTGCCTATCTGCCGACAAGAATCGCGGAATTTTATGAACGGGCCGGGTATATGAAGACCTTGAGCGGTGATATCGGATCAGTTTCCATCATTGGGGCCGTCTCACCTCCGGGAGGGGATTTTTCTGAACCTGTCACACAGCATACAAAACGCTTTGTCCGCTGTTTCTGGGGGCTGGATCGTCAGCTGGCCAATGCACGCCATTATCCGGCCATTTCCTGGCTCGAAAGCTACAGTGAATATCTTGATGATATCATCCCCTGGTGGGAAGAACGGGTTGGATTGCAATGGGCGGAAGACCGCCGGGAGATGATGGACCTGCTTCAAAAAGAGGTCAGGCTGCTTCAGGTTGTCAAGCTGGTCGGTCCCGATGCCCTGCCGGATACGCAGCGCTTTGTCATCGAAGTCTGCACTGTCTTTAAAAATGCTTTCCTCCAGCAGAACGCTTTTGATGTTATTGACCGTTATTCTACCGTAGAAAAGCAGATGCGCATGCTCTCTCTTATTCTTATCTACTGGCGCCGGGGCAGTGACGCCATAAAACGGGGTGCCACCATCGTCAAACTGAAGCGTATGAAGGCCTTACAGGATGTTATCAAGATGAAATTCACCATCGAGAATGAACAGATAGAACTATTTGACCGGCTCCAGGCTCGGCTGGAACGGGGACTTGATCAACTGGGATCAATTTATGAGTGATAACAAAAAAACCATACAGGATCGTCTGATAACCGGCCGGGAATACTCAGGAATCGACAAGTTGGACGGACCTCTTCTTTTCATTAAAAACACACATACCGTGGGCTTCCGGGAACTCGTC
>DMKD01000375.1 GCA_003454605.1 Spirochaeta sp.
CAAAATGATAAAAAGGCAGAAGGTGTCTGCACCTTAGGCTTTCTTTATCATTCCTCCTATAAAATATTCCCGCATGGATGCGGGTTACTAAAGGAGAGTTTGCAACTGCAAACTCTAAAATGATAAAAATCCTTCCATGGATTTTTATCATTCCTCCTATTCAGTCTGTTATATCTATAATTACATTGCTCTCAAGCAATGCTTGTTTAACACTCTGTTCGGGTTCGTCTTCTGTAATAAGAATGTCTGTTTCATTGAGTTTGCAGACCTGCGAGAATGTTGTTCGCCCGAGTTTGGATGAATCCATCAATGCAATAGTTTTCTTGGAATGTGAGATGATGAGGTTTTTGATCTCGGCATCTTCGAGGATATATTCAGTATATCCGGCCTCTACACTCAGGGCTGCGGTCGAGAGGAAGAACTTGTCGAAGTAAAGATTCTCAAATGTCCTGCGGGTGATCTCTCCGACGAGTGAGCCCTCTTTTTTTCTGACGAGTCCTCCTGCTAGAATGGTTTCAATTCCCGGGTTGGAGAGAAATATTGATGCTATATGGATGCTCGGGGTTACGATGGTAAGATTCCTGAAATGCTGCAGCTGCTTTGCGAACTCCAGAGCAGTCGTGCCCGAATCAACAGCTATTGTGTCGCCTTCTTCAAGATAGGAGGCCGCTCTCGCGCCTATCCGCTGTTTTGCTTCGCTGCCGAGTTCCAGCCTGACCATGAACGGCGGTTCATAGCTGCGGCTTACTTCACGAACAGCACCTCCGTGAGTTCTTTTTAAAAACCCCTCATTTTCCAGATCCGAAAGATCACGCCTTATAGTCATTTCAGATACTGATAATTCTCCGGCAAGCTCACTTACACTGACAATCCCGCTGTTTTTGATAGATTCCCGAATATGAAGTTTGCGTTTATCTGATACTCCCATTATTTCTCCATTGAAAGAAAATGTTCTAATGAACAAAGTATATGTTAGATAAGACTATAACTAACAATACACGATCTGTCAATATCCTTTCGGTTGACATGGAGCAGAAGCAGTGATATGATTTAGTTGGTTTATGCAATCAACCAACATGTGAGGAATAGATGCGGAAACGAGCCAACAAAGGCAACTATACCAGGGTTCTCAGAAAAATCTGGCTTAGCGAAGGTATCAGCCGTATAGAGATCGCGGATTATCTCGGCCTTGATAAATCAACGATAACTAATATCACTGCTGCACTGCAGCGGGATGGGATAATAACTGAAATGTCTGAGGGGGATGCCGGACCTCAGGGCGGAAGAAAACCTATTAAGTTGAAGATCGAAAAGAATTTCTATGCAGCAGCCGGAATTGAAGTTCAGCCGGACTGTTGTAATGTTATTTGTATCAATCTGCTTGGAGAGGTCTTATTCTCGAGAAAGATTAAATTTGAAATGGATATTTTCCAATTTCCGATATTTTTCAGCAAATTAATAAAAGACATAAAATCGGATCTGAATGAAAAAAGGGTGATCCTGGCAGGCGCAGGTATTGGGGTATCAGGCATTGTTAATCCGGAAAAAGGAGCAATTCTCGAATCGATTCCTCTCGGGATCAATGAAGAATTTCCTCTTCTTGATAAGCTCTCAGCAATGGTCGACGTTCCGGTTTTTATTGACAATGACGGTAACTGCTGTTGCTGGGGTGAGCTTGTTTTTAACCGGGCTGAGCAGCTTCAGGATTTTATCTATTGTTTCGTTGAATTTCGGGATGACTGCGGTGTCGCAATTGGGCTCGGTGTGGCAATAGATGGAAAGGTGCATTATGGACGGAATTATTCGGCAGGAGAATTCCGCTCTGTGTTTATGGAAGGAGAAAACTCAGGTCAGATTGCGATTCTGAATGACGAGCGGATTAATAAGGAAGATGATTCTGATTTATTTGAGAAAATTTCATCTGAGCTAGGACGGAATATCGCACTTCTCGTTAATACTTTCGCTCTGTCTGATTGCTTTATTGGAGGCGATCTGACAACCGCTCAGCTTGAAATCATGAGCAGGGCGCTCAGAACTGAGTTTAACAGGAACTGGAGTTATCCAGGTGAATCAGAATGCAGGATAAGAGCATCTTCTCTTAGAGAATTATCAGTAGCATACGGGGCCGCTTCTATGATAATTGACAGTTTATTCAGAATCCCCGCTGTTCGCGATACGGGATCCGCAGAATTCGATATACCAGGGAGAATTATATGAAATATGGATACTTCGATGATGAAGCAAAAGAATATGTGATAACAAATCCGGAAACACCGTCGCCATGGATAAATTACTTCGGAACCGACGGGTTCTTTTCTTTATTCTCAAATACCGGAGGAGGCTATGCTTTCTACAAGGATGCGCTGCTGCGGAGGATCACCCGATACCGCTATAATGATTTACCCGCTGACATGAACGGCAGGTGTTTCTATCTGCGTGAGAACGAGGGGAATTTCGACGGTGAGATCTGGTCGCCGGCCTGGAAGCCGGTCATGAGGAAGCTCGACAGCTATGAATGCCGCCATGGAATGGGTTATTCAAAGATAATATCCGAGCTGAACAGCATCAAATCCGAAGCCCTGTTTTTTGTTCCTCAGGGGAAAAACTGTGAGATTAACCGGATTAAAATAAGCAATAACAGCAGCAGCGTCAGGAGACTGCAGCTGTATTCATTTATAGAGTTCTGTCTGTGGAATGCACTCGATGACATGACAAACTTTCAACGAAATCTGAATATCGGTGAGGTTGAGGTAAACGGCGGCACTGTTTATCATAAAACTGAATACCGCGAACGCCGAAGCCACTATTCGTTCTACAGTATCAACTGTATTCCTGACGGCTTCGACACCGATAGGGATTCTTTCATCGGTGCAAACCGCGGACTGCAAAATCCGACCTGTGTAGAGGATGGGCTCAGCCGCAATTCAAAGGTCGACGGATGGTTCCCTTCAGCCTCTCATCGGGTTGATATCGAACTGCAGCCGGGTGAAA